>JAQWSX010000163.1 GCA_029242935.1 Akkermansiaceae bacterium | reverse complement strand
TGACGAAGCGCTCGACCGTCTCCCCGTGAAGGAGCGAAACATCATTCTTCAGCGCTTCTATGAAGGGAAAAAATTTCGGGAGATCGCCGCAACGAATAGAGAAACCGAAGGGGCCTGCAAGAAGCGGGTGAAACGCGCCCTCGAGAAACTCACTCGCATGCTAACCGCCCGGGGAGTGACGCTTTCCACCACGGTCATCGCATCGGCTCTGGGAACCGAGTTGGCGCGCTCAGCCCCGGTGCAATCCGCCGGGGCACTGGCCCCGCAGGCGCTGGCCGCCTCCACCTCCCTCTCCAGCACCGCCGTCGTCGCCAACACTCTGCAAACCATAAGCACCTTCACAACCGCCTCCGCTTTAGCGATTATTATGAAAACAAAAGCCGCCCTCGTCTTGGCCATCGTGCTCGCCCTCCTCGGAACAACCGTCTACGTCGCCAGCCAAGGCGATGGTGGATCTGCTCAGGACCCGCCATCCACTGGCGGAAGCCTGCAGCCGGCCACCAGGTCGCCCCGCCGGGAAGCGGGTTCCACCACCGCTCCGGAAAACGATCCGCTTTCCCGGATCACCTCGGAGGAGGAGTTCTATGCGCTGGTTGAGTCGGTGCTTCTCACCGCCGATGATGCCGAACGGCTGAAGGCCATTCGCAGCCGCCTCGGGATGGACATCCCGGATGAAGTGTATCGCGACGCCCTTGCAGCGGTGGGATTCGATGTTGATCCCCAGCGGCTCTTCGAACAGCTCCTGATCGGCTGGGAGCGGGAGCACCCGAAAGCAGCGATCCTCTGGGCGCGGAGAATCCCCGGAGAATTCGCCGAGGAGGCTGGCCGGAAAATGCTGGCCTCGTGGCTGGTCATGGATGAGGCTGCCGCGCTGGCTTGGGGAGAACAGAATCTCGACCCCGGCACCCTGGAATCCGCACGGGAATTCGCAGGTTTGATAAAGGAGCGGCCGGTCGGGAAGTCTTCCGCCCAAGCCGCCGAACAACTGGGTGCCCTGCACCAGCAACTCCTCGCTATTTCCGGATCCGACGAAGAGTCGAGCTCTGCGAAGGCCGCCCTCGGCGACAGGATCGATGTGGCCTTGTCGCAATGGGTCCGTCGCGACCCGCTGGCTGCCGCGGAATTCGCGACGACCCTCGACCAGGACACCAGGCAGCAACTCTCCGACATGTCGTTCCTCATCGCGGAGTGGGCCAAGAAAGATCCCGATTCCGCCCTTGCTTGGGCGAAGGGTTTGGAGGACGGGAAGGAGCGCGCCGAGGCGCTCGTCTCCTTGCTCCCCGGCTGGCAGCTCAAGCATCCCGACCAGACCCTCGACGAAGCCGCCGACCTCAGTATCATCCCCGATGATCGCTTCAGGATGCTCATCCGGCAGGTGGTCGGGGATTTGGCCACGGCCGACCCCTCCCATGCCATGGAGTATTCCCTCAGCTTGGAGGATCCGGAGAACCAGCGGGCCATGGTGGGCATTACGGTGGAGTCGTGGGCCAGGAAGGCACCCGCTCAGGCCCGGCAAGCAGTCGAGGCCCTGCCGGCCGGAGCACTCCGCGACACGGGTCTTGGCAAGCTCAGCCCATGGATTGCCCAAACGAGTTTCAATGATGCCCGCGGGCTCGTGCATGAGATCGGGGACGCTGCGATCCGGCAGGAGACAATCGAAGCCATGCTGATCTTCAGCAATGCCCTCGAACGGAACTTCCCGGAGGCCCTCCAGCTCGCAGATGAACTACCACAGGTCGACCACATGGCGGTGCATGGTTGGACCTCCAAGATCACCTCGGAGAACGTCCCGGCATTCCGCACCTGGCTCGAGGGGGCCAAGGCGGCGGGCAAAATCCAGTTCCCGACCCACCCCAACCCCGGGGACGCTGATCCCGAGCTGGTGCGGCAACTCAACGAGGCCTCCGCCGCTGACGCCTACGGTGTGATTCTCGAAGCACTCGATCTGGAAGCATTCATTCTCGAAGCACTCGAGAAGGCCCCGGAACGGAAGTGACTCCACCTAACCTAACCCCGCAAAATAATGAAGGGGCAACGAGCGAGAGAAGCAACAATGAAGAACCCAAGAGCAACAAAGATACTTCGGTGGGCAACTGCCATTGGCGCACTTCCCTTGATTGTCGGAGTGCCCTTTGCCATTGCATGGGTTGCGCGTCCGACTGAGTGGTTGAATACGACATTCGGACTTCCTTATGCGGGCGCGGCACTACTTCTCTTCACTGTCGCCTGCATTCTGGGGTTTGTGGCTACCATACTATCCAGACGCGTCACGAAAGATCTTCTGGTATTGGCTGCGGTACAGATTTGCAGTGTGTCCCTTGGAATGTGGCTCATTCTGGTGGGGCCAGGACAAAGCATCAGCGTGTCAGAAGTAATCATCGTGAACGATTCCAGTGAAACCCTCGCGTTCGTCGAAATTAAGTGTCCCTACTACAGCACATCACTCCGGGGTATTGGCTCTGGCGAGAAAAGAGCAGTGCCTGTCATGCCTAAATGTGAAGGTGCACTCGAGATCAGAGTCAAGATGACTGATGGAGGGTTTCTGACCTACAATGTTTTTATCCAAGAGTGTGCCGCAGAAGAGTTTGTCTTCAATATTTCAGAGAATGGGATTAGTTCCAACAGGATTGAATTGCCACTTAAAGACATCAACCAAAGCGCTACACCGTCCGCCGACAAGCGGCGCCGATGAGCTCAAACGTTCGCTGAAGAAATGCCAATCGCATCCGATCTTGAAAAACTGGTCTCGCCAAGAGATCGTGGTGACCTTTCCCAGGCAGAATTTGAGGAGGTAAAAGAACGGCTGCTATCCGGGGGCGCTGGAGAAGTATCACTGCAAAGGCCACCGATGCCCCCCCTCGACGGCAGAAGCTGGGCAACGAAGATCAAAGCCTTTAAGGCGCAACAGAAAAAATTTCAGTCAGTTCTTATTAAGAAAAATAAAACAAAACCATGAAACCTATGAACAAACTACGTCTGTTTTCCATCGCATCCTTTGCGAGTATTTCCATTTTCCTTGCCTCATGCGGGGAAAAGAAAGACGAGGAAGCACAATCCACCACTGAGGCCAACACCGAAGCGCCGGAAGCCGAAGTCGCAAAGCAAGACACCTATGACAGCCTGATCGATGAAACCATCGTGCAGCTCAACAAGCTCGGTGACGCCTTTGAGTCTGCGAAGGACAAGGCAAGTGGCAAAGAATTTGTCAAAAAATTATCTGTCATCGCTGATGAGATAGAATCCATCTCCGCTCGCATGGACAAACTAGAGACCCCAAGTGACCAGGAGTTAGCCCGCCTTGGAGAAAAAATAGAAAATTCGACCAAGAATAGAGATGATCAGTTTCGCAGCTTCTTTGAGAGGTTCCTGACAAACGATGAACTCGGCGAAAACGTTGGTTCTGCCATGACGGAGTTCCAAGCTCGCATGGACAAACTCCCGCAGATTTTTAGGCGTGGTGATAAGAAAAAAGCTCCCCCTGCACCACCTGCACCCACGGATCCTGCTTCAGTGCCGACACCGGTGCCAGCCGCTCAATAAGCCCCGAACAACACGCCTGTTCTCTATTGTCATTCTTGCAGTAACATCGCTCTTTTTGACCTCTTGCGGGGAAAAGAAACACGGTCTCCAGACCTGGTGGGATAAGGAAGGCAATCTCATCCGCCAAAGCATGTTTGAGAACGGAGTGACGGTGCGGAAAAAAAGTAGCCGACGCTAACCTATGCGACCATTTCTATGAAAACCATACACTTCACCATCGTGCTTGTCTGCTCTCTGGCATTCACAGCCTGCAACAAGAAAAAGGCACAAAATGAGAGTTCTGTAAATCCACAGGATGAAAGAGCAAAGCACTCAGATTCCAATTTGAAGAACGAAAATGGTATCGTCGTCGAGAAAAATGATCATGCTGAAGGCAAGAAAACCAGCTATGAGGAAAATACGAGAGACAAGCCTGTCCGCGCACTCCTGCAGGGAGTTGACTTGACTGGACTTTATCACCTCACTGCAAGCCCCAACAAAGCGTTCGTTGCGGGAGCGACCTATGAATCCAAATCTTGGATCAAGGTCTGGAGTGTCGAGAGAAAGAAGCTGTTGCATGAATTTCGTGTTTCGGGCAAAGCTCACGCGCTTACGTTCGCACCGGACAGCGCGACCCTGATTACGGCGGATGCAACCGGGAATCTGGGAAATGACACAACCTTCAGAACCTGGGACATAGCGGAGGGGAAAGAGCGGAAGCTCGGCACCAGCCCCGGCAGCGAAATAGCTGATCATTGTTTCAGTCCTGACGGCAGTCGATGGACCACCTTGACATTACTCGGTGCGTGGGACCACCCGACTTCCGTTGTTCAGATCAATGTGTGGCCCTTCGACGGCAAAGAGAAGCCGGTGCGCATCGACATCTCTCATCCGTTTGGATGGGTGGAATTAAGGCCGACCCTCAAAGCAGCCTTGGAGGACAATCTATGGCAAGTCGTGCCTACGCACGTGCGTTTTAGCTCCGATGGCAAGCAACTGATCTGCAAAACTGAATCCGGCCTCCGCACAATCTATGATTCCCGAACAGGGGAATTGCTGGAGCATGCAAATGTATCGTCCGTCGGTATGTTCGAGTCGGTGTTAATGATCGCCCTGCATCAGGCCCCTGATGATGCGAAGTCGTTGAC
Source organism: Akkermansiaceae bacterium (assembly GCA_029242935.1). Taxonomy (GTDB): domain Bacteria; phylum Verrucomicrobiota; class Verrucomicrobiia; order Verrucomicrobiales; family Akkermansiaceae; genus SW10. Next base: position 11,159 of record JAQWSX010000163.1, on the reverse strand, counting down.
CCTCGATGTCACGCCGAGTGAACTATCGATAAAAATTCAGCGAGCCGCAGATGGGTGGTGGCGAGTGGGTAAGAGTGGAAAACTGGCTTACAAGGTGGATGGCGAGGATTTTGTTTCCTTGATAAAAGGCGTCGAAAAGACGGAACCCATAATAATGGGGCTTGGACTGAAAGACGGCACTGATTTGGGAAAGCTATCGTCGTTCAAGCATCCCCTTGGCGTGATCAAGCTGAATCGTGACGAGGCGGGGATGAAGTTTCGGCTCGAGGAGGTTAAGGCCGGCACGGAGACAGGCGAGACACTGCAGACAGGCGAAGTGCATTACCAAAACAAAACGAACAATGCCGCGCCCACCGATAAGGCGGCGAAGGCTCCACAAAAAACAGATCGGACCGATCCCAAGGCGGTGGCGGTGGCATTCTGGAATGCGTTGCTGGCTCACCAATGGAAGATCGCAGCCAGTTTTGTAGGCGAAGACGACCGCGCACGATTTCTCAGGACCGCTCCCAGACAAATCCCGGAGGTTCCAAATCCACCAAAGCAGCCCGTCATCAAAGTCGAGATCGATGGCGATGAAGGTAAAACGAGAATCACCAACTGGAAGGAATGGGAGGTCGATCTCGAGATGTTCGAGGAAAACGGAAATTGGTGGGTAGAAGACTAGCCGAAACAGCGATATGAAACAACTCTTGAAAACAATCCCGATCATCCATTTCGTGTGGCTGGCTGCCCTTGTTGCGGCGTTCTTTGCGGGACGCGCGACCGCTCCCAAGTCAGTCGACCCGGAAGCAACTTTCCAGGGTGCCCGCTCATCCCGGAGCCTGTCTTCGACTCCCGGGTCAGCCGCCGGCAAGAGCGCCGACCGACGCGGACAACGAACGGGCACAAGTCGCTCGGGCGATCCTGCCGCGGACATTCTCAGCATCTCGAAAATTGAAGATCCGGTCCAACGCGCCCGGGAGCTCCTCGCGCTGATCGAGCGACTGGGAGTGGACGATTTCGAAGCGGTGGTCGCGGCATTCCGGAGCCTCGGGATCACGCCGGAGCGCATGGCCGACTACCATCTGCTCCTCGCCGCCTGGGCCAGGGTCGACCCCCTTGCCGCCCTCGCTTCCCTGGAAGCGGACTCCGGTTCACCCGCCGACCGGCGGGCGGTCCTGACCGCCTGGGCTCTCGACGACCCCAATGCGGCCATCGAGTGGGCCGTCGAGAATTTCATCCCGAACGGCGAAGGCGCGAACAACTGGCTCGTCGGGACCATCCGGGAGCTCACCGTCACCGATCCCGACCGTGCCACGGACCTGCTCAACCGGCTCCCCCAATCGGTCTCACAGAAAGACACCCGCGACGTGCTCAACTTTATGCTCGGCACCCTGTTCAAAAAGGACGTCGAGGCAACCATGGAGTGGGTCTCCGCACTGCCCGACGAAGACCTCCGGGCCGGAGCCGCGAGGCGGATCGCGATGCGGCTCGCGGGCACCAATCCACAACAAGTCGCCCGCTGGGCAGAGACTCTGGATCCCAAATCGAGGCGGCAGGTGTTCGAGGAGCTGACCCAGCCGTGGGCCTTGCGAGCTCCCGACGAGGCCCTCGCCTGGGCCGACACGCTCAGCGGGGACACCCTGCAACAAGTCGCCGGTGCGATCACTCCCGCCGTTGCCGCCAAGGATCCGCAGAAGGCTTCGAAGTGGCTTGCGCAGTTCGACGACGACCCCGCCTTCGACACGGCCCGCCTCAGGCTGGTCCAGCATCTCTCCCGCAAGACCCCCGAGCTGGCGGCCGACTGGCTTGGCCGCATCACTGATGTGACGACGGGCGAGCGGGAATTCCACCGCATGCTGGACGGCTGGATGGAACGCGATCCCGAAGCGGTCCTGCGCTACGTAGAGAACAATACCATTCCGGAAAGCATCCGCCAACGGGCCATGCGGACACTGGCCGACGAGAAGGCGCCGACCCAATAACTGCTGAAACCGAATGGCGATGAACCGCGAATACCATCGATGATACCCCAATCGCTTGATGAAGCCCGCATCCCTCGCCCTACTTGCCTCCACTCTCGTGGTGATTTCGGCGCATGGGCAGGAAGCCGAGGTGGATCCCTTTGGTTCTTACACGGACCCGACAGCGGAAGACATCCAGCTGGCCGTCGATGAATACCGCGCTGTCGTCGACGGGCTCACCTCCGAGGAAGAATGGTCGATTGGTTGGCACCAACACGTCCTTCTCAAGAAATCCCTCAATGCGCGAAACAGGAAACCCCTCAAGCCCATCTTTGAGGACGAAGCTGCCTTTTACGGTGCGGTCCGCGCGCTTCCCGGCCGCATCGGTGGTGCCTTCGCGGTCCCGGACCTGATTCTGACCGAGGCCCTATTTACGCCTGGCTTTTTTGTGGACCACCCCGAATGCCTGGAACCCCGCGACGACCAGAGCAATCGCCGCCATGGGCCCGGCAACAGCGACATGAGCTTCTACCTACTCAGTCGATTCGACATCGACAAGTCGACCTTCGACCCGGCCGCCGTCAGTCGCGGTTTCTACGATCCGGAGTTCACGCTGAAACTCGGCGACCAGCTGAGGCTCCTGAATCCCGCCGTTTACGACCAGTTGGGGTTCCTGAAAACGGACACTGACAAGGAAGCGCGCGAGGAAATCGAGAAGGCCATCGTCGCCTTGATCAGGGACTACGAGTATCCCACCAAGCAGGAAGTCGGAAGGCTGATCGCCCGGCAACGGAAAGACTCGGAACGACGACGCATTCGCAGGGAAAAGCGCAGGGATCTGGAAGAAGGACGCCGAGCAAACGGGGGTCTTCGATCCGCCGGTATGCCGTCCGGACCGGGCATTGAGGCCGACGCGGCAGATGACCAGCAACGCTGGCCACTCATCGGCGCAGTGGCATTTCTTCTCCTCAGCATCGCGTGGTGCATCTTCCGCCGGCTATCCTCTACCTTTCGGCCCGAGAACCCCTGAAGAAATGTAGCAAACCATTCTCTCTTCATGCTTACCGTCATTTTAGGCTACATCCTGAAGGACATCATCTACTAATTCCCACGAAGGAAGTAGGGTGCGCAGAAATGCCCGTAGCTCAGGTTCATGCGCGACGAACATCCGCATAAATCCAGCTTCCTTCTCTTTATTCATGATCAGTAAATACGTCGATTTTCCCTCTAATTCCCGGCCAATGATCAACCTGCCGGAAAAAAGTCACTTTGTTTTCGACTAGGAATCGGATGCCACTCTATTAGGAAATTCCCTCAAGAGCGATCTCCGCCTCGCCGAACCGGTCGCACGGAACGCCCAACCGCTGCAGCATTGCGAGATGCAATTGCAACATAGAAGTCCCGCCAAGCAACACTTGATCATCAAGAAGGCCCCTTAAGGTCCCTCTTTTTGAAAGATTTGTCGTATTTATACACAAGACTGACGGCTTTTGCCTATAATATTTGCAAGATAGAACTCAATGTGTAATCTTAGAAATTCCAATATTAGCTTGCGTCATGAAAAGATCACTTATCCTCACTAGCCTCCTCACGGGAGCAGGCTCCCTTGCAATGCAGGGAGCTCTAATCCACCGATACAGTTTTAGCAATACCGCTGGCGAAGCCGCAGACGGCTCAAAGTTTACTGATTCCGTTGGTGGTGCCAACGGGACCGTTCGCGGAGCAGGAGCAAGCTTCACCGGAAGTGGTCTCGACCTCCCCGGAGGATCCTCGGCAACCCAAGCTTATGGAGATCTTCCCAACAACCTCATCTCTGTTCACAGCTCGGTTACGATGGAGGGATGGGTCACGGTGAGTAGCAATGCCGGGAACTGGACAAGGATTTTTGATTTTGGAAGCACTGAGGGCGGAAACGGCGGGGAGATCATTGGTCCGGGAAACACCAATGGAGGTGGGACCGGTGGCCTCGATTACATCTTACTGTCAGCTTCCAGAGGTAACAATTACGGCCAACAACGGGTTGAAATTCGCAATGAAGACCCGGCTGGTGGAGGAATCGCGACTCATGATTCCAATGTTGATACCGTTTTTGGAGATCCATTTCACTTCGCCCTGACATGGGAGGACACTGGAGTTAGTACAAGTCAGGTCAATTACTGGCGCAACGGTGTTCAGCAGACAACCAATGGAGCCGTTGGCTCCAATATTAGCGATCTCAACGACGTAAATATGTGGCTGGGACGCTCCAACTGGCTCAACGACGCCAACCTTGACGGAACTTTCGACGAGTTCCGGATCTACGACCATGCGCTGGACGCATCAGAGATCGCTGCAAGCATGGCTGCCGGTCCGGATGCCACCATCCCCGAGCCCACCACCGGTCTTCTTGGCCTTTTGGGTCTCGCCTTTGCAATGCGCTTCCGACGCCGCTAGTCACCACAGCTTTGACGGGAGTCAGATTCCCTGATCTTTCAAAACCCGTCCCTCGATCAGGGATGGGTTTTTTTCTCCTCATTTTTGGGCAGAACGTCTATCCAAACCCTTACAACTTTTTCGACCCACCATGGTCTTCAAATACATCAGCCCGTTCCTTCTCGCTTCTCTGGTAGTTCTGCCTTCTTGCGAACAGAAATCCAATTCACCCAATCCGGACGCCAACAAAAGAGCTCCGATCGAACCCGTAGAAGGAACAATCGCCTCCACACCCCTGCCCACACGACCAAATCAGACGGAAGGAAGCCCGCTTTTTGAAACCATCAATATCTCCCACAGTGGAGTTGACTACGGACTCCACTGGGACAATCCGGAAAGCAGAATCAAGGAGTTCCTTTTTTTGAACCCGGCGGGAGGAATTTGCACCGGCGACTTTGATGGCGACAAGTTGCCAGATCTTTACATCACCAGTCCCAGCGGAGGAAACCGGCTCTACAAAAATCTGGGAGATTTCAAATTCGAGGACGTCACACAATCCTCCGGAGTTGCAGATGAGACCTTCTGGGGAACGGGTGCCAGTTTCGTTGATATCGACAACGATGGAGATCTCGACCTATACGCTTGCGGCTACCAGTGTCCAAACAAACTCTACCTCAACGACGGATCCGGAAAATTTTCGGATCAAGCCGGAGCGCTGGGACTCGATTACAAAGGAGGCAGCATGATGATGAGCTTTGCCGACATCGACAACGATGGGGATCTCGATGGCTATCTTTCCACGACCGCAGTCACTCCTCCGGCCGGCACCAAGTTCAAGGTCAAGTTTGTCCCCCGCGAAAGCGACGGCGTCGAAGTGCCCGTCGTTCTTCCTGAGCTCCGTGAATATTGGGAAATTCTTTACCTCCCGGGGGATAAAGTCCGCCGGGTGGAAGCAGCCCAATACGATCACCTCTTCCGAAACGACAATGGAAAGTTCGTCGATGTTTCGAAATCGGCGGGGATCGATGGCGCCTTCTTCACCCTATCGGCAACATGGTTCGATTACGACTCAGATGGCGACCCGGATCTCTATGTTTCCAACGACTACACTGGACCGGACATGCTCTACCGGAATCGTGGTGATGGGACTTTTGAAAACGTCATTCAAGAAACGGTTCCCCACACTCCCTGGTTTTCCATGGGAAGCGATGTTGGCGATTTTAACAACGACGGACTTCTCGACCTTTTCGCCTCCGACATGTCCGCGACCTCGCACTATCGCGAGAAAGTTATGATGGGAAACATGGACGACAGCGCGTGGTTTCTTGACTGGTCCAAGCCCCGGCAATACATGAGGAATTCGGTTTATGTGAATTCCGGTGCCGGTCGTTTTCAGGAGGCCTCGTTTCTAGCCGGACTCTCCAGCACGGATTGGACTTGGACTCCACGAATCGAGGATTTTGATCAGGATGGGCACACCGACGTCTTCGTCACGAACGGGGTCATGCGGGATAACATGAATTCCGACCTCACCGAATTTGCAAACAAGAACCTAGAACCAGGATCTGCCGAGTATAACATTTTCTGGCTTGAGAAGCCCATGAGGAAGGAACGCAACCTCGCCTTCCAAAACCTCGGAGATCTCAAATTCAAATCAAAGGGCCAGGATTGGGGATTGGAAAGAAACGGCGTCAGCTTCGGAGCAGCCACGGCTGACTTCGATGGAGATGGCGACGTGGACCTCGTCGTCAACAATGCCGATACCCCCGTAAGTATCTATCGCAACAATTCGAGCACCAATCATCGCATCGCGGTGACACTCGAAGGAGTCGCCAGCAATCGCAAAGGCCTCGGTGCGACGATCCTCGTGAAGACCAAAGCAGGAACGCAAACCCGCACCGTCACCTTATCCCGGGGATGGCTCTCCGCCAGTGACACAACCGCAATGTTTGGACTTGGCGCTGCTCAAAAGGTAGAACGACTTGAGATTCACTGGCCCGGAGGCACCCGACAAATTTTTAACAAGCTCGACGCCAATCACAGCTACACCATTACCGAACCGGTTGGGCAGCCTGCTCCTCCTGAAGACCCCCAAACGACTCCGCTTTTCCTCCGTTCCGATCATCTCGCTTCAGCCATTCACCAGGAAGCACCCTTTGATGATTTTAAAATCCAACCGCTCCTCCCCAACAAACTGTCACAAAACGGACCCGGAATTGCCTGGGGCGACATCGACGGCGATGGCGATCACGATTTCTTTCTTGGAGGAGCCAAAAGCCAATCCGGACAACTCTTCGAAAACATCGGCGAAGGTGGCTTCAAAAAAGTCACCACTGAGGTGCTCGAAGCCGACAAGAACTCCGAGGATATGGGAGCCCTTTTCTTTGACAGCGACAACGACGGAGATCTCGACCTCTATGTCGCACACGGAAGTGCCGAAGCTCCTCCGGGAGATTCCACCTATCGCGACCAATTGTATCTGAATCATGGAAAAGGCCGTTTCTCGAAGTCCCCCGGCGATACCCTTCCCCAGCTTTCCATCAGCTCCGGCCCGGTCGCTTGCGCAGATATTGATCGCGATGGTGATTTGGATCTCTTTGTGGGAGGCCGGCTCGTTCCGGGACAATATCCCACCGGGCCCCCGAGTCAGATCCTCATCAACAACCGCGGAAAGTTTTCTGCAACCCTCGTGCCCAACCTTGGAATGGTCACCGGAGCCGTCTTTTCAGATGCCGATGACGATGGCTGGATTGATCTCCTCCTCACCACCGAGTGGGGTCCGGTGCGCTTCCTCAAAAACGAAAACGGGAAGCTGGTCGAGAAGACCGATCAGGCCGGCCTGGCCACCCGAACTGGATGGTGGAATGGCATTGCCGGAGGTGATCTCGACTCCGATGGCGATATCGATTTTCTCGTCACAAACTTTGGCCTGAACACAAAATACAAAGCCTCGGATGAAAAGCCCGCCCTGGCCTATTTTGGGGACGTTGATGGAAGCGGCAGACCTCACCTGATCGAGGCCAAACTCTCCGATGGCAAACTTCTGCCCCGCCGGGGCTTCAGTTGCTCCAAGAGCGCCATGCCTTCCTTGCAAGCCAAAGTCGGGACCTTTCACAACTTTGCGAGTTCAGCCCTCAACGAACTCTACTCGGACTCCCGTCTGGAAAACGCGCTCAAGTTCGAGGCCAATACCCTTGAAAGCGGAATCCTAATTAATAATGGCAAAGGCCGCTTTTCCTGGCGCCCCCTTCCTCGCTTTGCGCAAATCTCGCCGGCCTTTGGCGCCATCCTTCAGGACATCGACGGCGATGGAGATCTGGACGCGGCCTTGGCCCAAAATTTCTATGGTCCCCAACGTGAAACCGGCCGGATGGACGGTGGTCTGGGTCTGATTCTCGAAAACGATGGCTCGGGGAATTTCCACCCAATGGGAGCGCGGGAAAGTGGCATCGTCATTCCGGAAGATGCCAAGAGCCTTAGCCTTGCCGATCTCAATCAGGATCAACGGCCAGACCTCATCTTTGGCATGAACAACGGCCCGGTTGTCACTTACCTCAACCAAAGTCAGAATGACGTTCTGGCAGTCACTCTCCCAGCGGCTGCTGTTGGAGCAAAGGTAACTATCAATAGCAACAGTCGATCACTGCATGGAGGAGGGAGTTATTTATCCCAATCCACACCGGTTTTGGTCTTTCAAGCACCGAAGGAAGACACCACGGCAGTCATCCGCTGGCCCGATGGCTCCACCAAAGAAGTCCCGCTCGCAACCGGGACAAGGAAACTTGTGGTGAACCACTAGTCCGCTCCCAAGAATCGATCCAGAAAGAGAGAAAATGACGCTTTTGCACACAAATTATGTCGTTTCACTCCTATTAAAACGTCTTTCAGTCGGCTAATCTCACACATAGAATAAGGCATGGAATTGTCAATATCCTGACGAACACGACAAATTATGAAGTTCCAAATACACAAATTACTTGGCCTCCTACTGCTGCTATCGGGGTCAATTTCATCGCTGCAAGGGCAGCTCATTCACCGGTATAGTTTTAGCAATGCCGTTGGCGATGCAACGGGTGGAACCCTTACTGATTCGGTCGGCGGTTCTCACGGAACTGTTCTTGGTGCAGGAGCTCTTTTTACCGGCACGGCACTCGATCTCCCGGGAGGAAGCTCTGATACCGCCGCCTACGGAGATCTCCCCAACAACCTCGTCTCCACCCAAACCGCGGTCACCATTGAAGGTTGGGTCACCATTGACGGGAACGCCGGACCCTGGGGACGGATTTTTGACTTCGGCAGCACCGAACCAGGCGGTGGCTCCGGCGAAATCACCGGACCAGGAAACACCAACGGAGGTGGGACTTCTGGTCTCGATTACTTTATTCTGACCGCATCCCGTGGAAACAATTACAACCAACAACGGATCGAGATTCGTAACGAAGATCCAGGCGGGGGTGGCATTGGAACCTTTGATTCCGACTTCACGACCGTTTTCGGGGAACAAATCCACTACGCCGTCACGTGGAAGGACACCGGACTGGGCACCAGTGAAGTCAGCTATTGGAGGGACGGCGTCCTCCTCGCCGACAGTGTCTCCGTAAACTCAAATCTCTCCGATCTTAACGACGTCAACTCCTGGTTGGGACGCTCGGCCTGGCTCAATGATGCGAACCTTGATGCCACTTACGATGAATTCCGAATCTACGAAGAAGCTCTCACCGAGCAACAGATCTCAGCCTCACGGTCTGCTGGTCCAAACGTCGTGGTGGATTTAAACGATGATACCGATGGCGACATGATTCCTACGGCTTACGAGGATCTCCACGATTTCCTTGATCCAAACAACGCATCCGATGCCCTTCTCGATGAAGACTCCGATGGGCTCAACAACCTCGAAGAATTCCAAAAGAACACTGTCCCTGATGACGCCGACAGCGACGATGACGGACTCAATGATGGCACCGAAGTCAACACTCACATGACCAATCCCCTCAGCGAGGATTCTGATGGAGACGGGCTGACCGATGGAACTGAAATCAACACCACTGGCACCCTTCCCCTCAAAGCTGACAGCGATGACGATGGAATCCCCGACGGCCCGGAGATTGCCGGAGGCCTGGATCCACTGGTCGCAGACGCCACCAATCCCAATCTTCTTCACCGATACTCCTTCAATGCGGCACCTGGAAATGCTGACGAAAGCCCAGTCGTAACCGACTCGATTGGAGGAGCCGACGGCACAGTCGTCGGAGCGAATGGCCTCTGGACGGGATCCGCCCTCACCCTTCCCGGTGGTGATGGAGCGACTGCGGACGCCGCCTACGTCGATCTGCCCAATCACTTGATATCCTCACTCGATCACCTCACTTTCGAAACGTGGTATTCCGTCACCTCTGCGCAGAACTGGGGCCGTGTCTGGGATTTTGGATCCACTGATGGTGGCGAAGTCTTCAATGGCATGACCGGAGCCACTCAGGGGCAGGACTACTTCGTCTTTGCTCCGAACAGGGGCACCGATCCCAACACCCAGCGCACTACCATCAGAAATCTGGACACTCTCGCTCCCGGAGGGGGAACCGGCCCGGTCGATAGCACCGAGGAAGCGGCCGATACCAATCTCGAGAGTATCCTTGGCCAGGAATACCATGTCGCCAGTGTTTGGACTTCCGACGGCAACGGCGGAGGACAATTGACGGTTTATCGCGATGGCATAAGGCAGGGAACCAGAGCCACCACCTTCACCCCAAGAGACATCAACGACGTCAACAACTGGCTGGGACGGTCAAACTGGACCGGGGATGCCTACTTTCACGGTGACCTCAATGAGTTCCGAATCTACGAAGGGGCGATGAACGATGCGGCTGCAGCGGCAAGCTTCGCCGCAGGTCCTGACGCGGCCCTAGGAGCCGGTTCTCTGAAAATCACCGCCCTGAGTTATGACAAAGATGCTGACACTTTCACCTTGAATTTCACGTCCACTCCGGGACGATTTTACAGCGTCTTTTCGTCGACCGACCTCGTGGATTTTGGCAATGAATTGATCGACGGAATCCTGGCGACCGGAACAAGCACAACCGTCGGACCTCTCGACAACCCATTTCCGGGGGCAAAACGCCTCTTTTTCAGAGTGGTAAAGTAACCATCTACTTGCAGAAGAACATTCTATAGAAAAACCGGATAGGGACAAATTGCTCTCCAATCCGGTTTTCCTTTGTCATCACAGCCGGACGATCAAAAAACGCCGACAGTATACCATACAGTTAATCTGATTGGTATAAGTTCTTTTAAATTCGCCGTGGGGTCCACTTGATTGCTAACGGAAAACGCAAAGAGTTTTCAGAACTCAGCAAGTCTCGGCAGAAATCCCCTAACCCATTTTCTTGGCTAGCCTGCCCACGTGGAAAACCGATGCCACTAGATCAAGAAATCCCCTCAAGAGCGATCTCCGCCTCGCCGAAACGGTCGCACGGAACTCCCATCCGCTGTAACATTGCGAGATGGAGCCGGGACATTGAAGTCGAGCGACGAGGGGCCAGGTAGTGTCCGGTCTTGAGAGTTCCCGAACCTCCACCAGCCAAAAGAATAGGGAGATTTTCTTCTTCGTGAGCATGACCATCGGCAATACTTGAGCCATAAACGATCATGGAACTATCAAGAGTGCTGGTGCCATCGGCATTCTTGAGCTCTTTCAAGCGACCCAGAAAATACGCGAGCTGCGAGTGATGCCAGCGAGTCACCGAGTTATACATGCCACGCTTCGACTTGGTGCTGTCCCACTTGGTCTTGCCGTCGTCGTCCTCGGTG
>JAQWSX010000130.1 GCA_029242935.1 Akkermansiaceae bacterium | reverse complement strand
GGGGCCTCTGCTTGGTCCTCACGCGGGAGTCTTTGTCATCACCCCAATCTGCCCTCACAGCATGAGTAACCGCTCGTTAGTGGTCGGTGAAAAATCTGTGATTGAGCTTTCACCGGCTGGCGATGGAGAGGAACCGATTCTTTTTTCAGTTGATGGCCGGGATATTCTCCGAATTGAAAAAGATAGTGTTGTTAAAGTCACTTGCCACGACGCAAACCTAAGATTGGTAAGGCTTCCCGGACATTCCTTTTATGAGACCCTTCGAAAGAAACTCCATTGGCACGGGGGATAGTTTGGCCTGCGATTACTTTGCCTGCAGGGAAGAAAGTCCACCGTCGACTGCAAGCGACTGTCCGGTAATCCAAGTGTTGTCGGGTGAGAGGATGAAGAAGAGAGCGCTGGCAATTTCGTCGGGGGTCCCAAGCCGACCCAGCGGATGCATGGTTTCGGAGAATTTGCGTGCCGACTCATTTCCGGTGATAGGGGCCGCGAGTGGGGTATCGGTAAGCCCCGGGGCGACACAGTTGATTCGTAATTGGTTTCTAGCGTAGGTGGCAGCAGCCGAGCGGGTGAGCCCTGCAAGTCCGGCCTTGGCTGATGCGATCGCTTCGTGATTGGAGAGACCTTTTTCGGCTGCAGCTGAGGTGACAAAGGCAATGGAGCCGCCGGATTTACTCATGGGTCTGCCCAAGTTATGGAGGAGGTAGAAGGCTGAGTTGAGATTGGTATCCATGACGGACTGCCAGTCGAGAATCGAGGTTAGATGCGCCGGTTTAAGGAGAATTGAACCAATACAATGAGCAACCGCTTCAATTTCGCCGAGCTCATCGATTGCTGATGTTATGCAGGAGGCGACTTCATCGGGTCGAGTGAAATCACAGAGCAGCGATTTAGCCCCCAATTCGGACGAGAGATTCTGCAGGTCGTCCTTGTTTCTCCCTGCTAGGACAAGCCGGGTTCCAGCGGAGTGAAGCTTACGAGATAGAGCGGAGCCAATGCCTCCATTGGCTCCGGTGATGAGGGCAGTTTTCGGTCCAGTCATTAATAACGAAAACGTAGCTCTGAAAGCCAGTTTCGCATCTGGTTTTTTGTCCCCTCTACTTCAATGCGATATTGGCCGATTTTTCCTGAGCGATCCTTGAGTTCCGTTCCTAAGGTCCGGAAAATACTGCCATAGTCTGGTGAGGGAAGGTGGGCATGATACCACTTTACTGTTTGTCCCGCGACCAGTGCTTTTTTCCACAGTTGTGCTTCGTTGACCTCGATTTCTCTTCCATTGATCATGCGATTTCCTCTCAGATGCGGTGGATATAAAAGAAAGAACATGAGTTCACGTGATCCGATGATAGTGATCTTTTCTTTGCTGTTGGAAGGATTGGTGTAGAGCAGTTTGTAACCATCTTTCGTTCGGGTTTTCTCTGGAGTTCCCCAAGCATTAGCTCGGGCCGGGCTTGAAAGGACTGGGAGAGTTGAAGTTGCTAAGGAAGAGTCAGAGGGGGACGATGAACAATGGGTTAAAAGGCACAGAAAAGAAAGTAGGGGTATTACTCGACGATTCATACAGCCCTCAAGATACCGTATATTTTTAGGTTTGCACCTCGAATTCGCATTATGTTCGGCAAACTTCTTTTGATCATCGAGAAGAAAAGTTTTGGGTAATAAGAGATTCCTTTGATTTACGAGAAAGTTTTTTGATTCGGAATTCCTCGCTGGATGCCTTTGCTCGAGTGCCAATCTCTCTTTCATAGAACAATTTAAGCGGAGTACGCCCTCGCAGATACTTGGCGCACTTTGGGCCTTGTGATTGATGCTCTGTCAGACGCCGTGCGACATCATTCGAAATCCCGCAGTAAAGTGAACCATCGCCACACTGAATCAGATAGACAGACCAAGGTGAGTCGCTAGCCATCCGGATTGAGGTTCATTTGAGAAAGAAGTCTTTGGTTGAACTCGTCAGCCATGTCGTAGCCTATTTTTCGGAGTTGGAGATCGAGCGCTGCTACCCCAATTAGTCTGGCTGTATCTCGTCCGGCAGCGACTGGAATTTCGACAAGAGGAATCTCGACATCGAGGATCCGCATTTTTTTCTGTGATATGCCGATTCGGTCTACTTTGTTGAGATCGCTTGCTGCTTTAAGTTCTACCACCAAGTCCAGCCGTTTTTCTGGTCGGATCGCAGATAGACCATACAGATTAGCAACATTGATGATGCCAATACCTCGCATTTCCAAATACCCTCTAGCAAAATCCTTTGCACTTGCTGAAAGCTCTCCGCTGATCTGCTTCAGCTGGACGGAATCATCAGCGACCAGTGCGGCCCCTTTTTCTAACAGTCCAATTGCGGTCTCGCTTTTACCGGATCCGCTTTCTCCCATGATTAATACGCCAATGCCTCGATAGTCGACCATGCAACCGTGCAGAGCCGTGCGGTGTGCGAAATCGTTTTCAAGGCTAATCGTAGCTGCGTTAAGTAACGACATGGTTGGTCGAGGAGTATGTAGGATGGCGATGTTTTTCTTTCGGGCTACTTCTTTGAGTACTGGCGAGAGATCATGTCCCCGGGCAATGATCAGGCAGGGAATGTCCTGCTCACAAAGAATGGTAAAACGTTCGAGGCGAAGTTCGTCCGAGAGTTTTTCAAGATAGGAATTTTCCGAATTACCGAGAACTTGAATACGCTTTTTGGCAAAGTAGTCGATGAAGCCTGCTAGAGCGAGTCCAGGGCGGTTGACCGCGGGTTCTTCAATCACTCGATCGAGTCCGGTTACTGGATGCTCGGTACTTAATTCGAGGTTATCTCCGTGTCGTTCCAGAAACTCCTGAACGGTAATGCTCTCGATGACCCTTCGTTTTCCACCTGCTGCCATGTGCGAAGACTAAAACATTAGCCTTCTTTGGGCGAGATGTTGTTTTGCAGTTGGGTCCGAAGCCCCCCTGACTCCCTCTGGAAGAGAGGGCGTAATGTGAAAAACGTGAAAAATATCTTTTCTAAATAGGGTAATGCCTATTTTTCACTTGGAAGAGTATCAACCCAGGTGGCGATGTCAGCGACGACCTTGTCGCTTTGATGGTCGTGGAAGAGGAGGTGAAAGCTCTCAGGATAGAATTTTCTGGTGGCGCGAGTTTTTTCCGGAAGCCCGTCAAAAAAGCGTTTCACGTCTTTGGGGTCCGAAAAGATGTCTTTCCCGCCATGAAGGACTAAAAGGGGAAGATCGAGTTTTTGAGAGGCTTTTCGGGAAGTTTGCATCATCTTGCCTAGGGTGGTTAGTAGTCGAAGAGTGTGCTTCTGAATATGGTATGAGTTGGTGGAGGCCTGCTCTTGGTGGATCGTGTTCTTGGTCACCCGGACTTCATCCTCGCCCGAGAGGCTTTCCAGTGAAACTCTTGCTTTTGGAAAAAGAAAACCAGCGATGTTTGCTACCGAGATCTTCCATTGTGGAAAATCAGAACGAATGTCGGTGATGGGTGATGCCAGAATCATGGCGTCGCAGCGGGCTTCGCGCTTTTTGATCCGTGCATAGGTATGGAGAACAATGAGTGAGCCCATGCTTTCTCCGCACCAGACGATTCTCGCTTTTGGGTGGTGCTTACGAATCAGGCTGGTAAAGGTCGTTAGGTCTTTGAACCATTCTTCCCGATTGTGAATATGGCCGCGCCGTTCCTTGACTGGATCCTTTCCTTGTCCCCGCGTCTCGGACCCGTAAAGCGTCATCTTGGGATACTTGGCTACGATATGTTTGGCAAGTGGTCGGAAGTCCGAAGATGCTCCGCTGATACCGTGGACTCCGATAATCACCAACTCGGGTTCCTCCTTGGACCCCCATTTTGTGTAAGGAAGTTTCGCCCCATCAAAAGAATGGAAATGCGTTTTGCTCAGTCGTATTTGTGCCTGCTTGGCCACGCGGTTTTGGGCGGAACAAGAAGCGAGGGGGATAAGTATGAAAATCCCGATCCCCACAAATACGCCGCGTAGAATTGGGATGATCATTGTGAGGTGAAACTAAAGTTAATACTGAACAATAGGTTTTTCAGATTTCGCGTCAATGATCGCGAAACGCTCCCTGTGAAGGTTTGCGTCGGTTCTGAAAATCAGACGTCCGCTATGTGAGCGTTCTAGTTCCATAAGAATTTTGGAATCCTCGGATTTGAAGCGATTCAAAACATCAGTGTTGACCATAACAATCAGATCTCCGTCTTCGTCATTTTCCTTTTGGCGCTGGATTACGGTATTGAGGCGACGTTGGATTTCAATACTCATTGACATAGTCGTCTTGATGCGGGCGCGCCCTTGACAGTAGGTGCAGGGCTCGAGAGTTGAGTCGAGAAGGCTCTCGTTCAATCGCTGACGTGTCATTTCCATGAGTCCGACAGATGAAATCTGGAGGACTTGGGTTTTCGCCTTATCCCGTTTGAGTCGCTCCTTCATCGCTCGGTAAACCGCTTGCTGGTCGCGGCGATGCCGCATATCAATAAAATCAACTACGACAAGGCCACCAATATTACGAAGTCTCAGTTGCCGGGCCACTTCTTCGGCGGCTTCAATGTTTGTTTGTAGAAGAATTTTATCAACGTCCTTGGATCCCCGGTTTCGCCCAGTGTTAACATCGACGGAAATTAGAGCTTCAGTCTCGTCGATGACGATGTAGCCACCACAGGGGAGCCAAACTTGGCGCATGAAGGCTTCGTCGATTTGCTTTTGAATGCCAAAACGTTCAAAGATAGTTTGTTTGGAGTAGAGATAGTGAATTTTGCGCTTGGCCCGTCGTGAGATCTTGGCGGCAATCTCGCGAATGTGCGCGGTCGTCTTTTCGTCATCGCAAATGATTTTATCAACTTCGTCCGTGAGGAAATTTGCGGCGGTTCCCTCAACCAGATCAGGTTCTCGGAAGCAGCAAACGGGAGAGCTCTTGTTGTTTCGGATGTCTTCGACCTGTTCCCATTGTTCGAGGAGCATAGCGAGGTCTCGGACAAAGTGGCGGGCGCGGGTACTGGTGGCGACAGTACGCATGATGATGCCCATGCCGTCAGGAACACTCAGGCGCTGCATGATTTTTCGAAGGCGCTGTCGCTCCTTTGGATCGTCAATGCGTCGCGAGATGCCGAATTGATCAGAATAAGGCATCAGGACAAGATAGCGACCGGCAAGCGAGATGTTAGTCGTCACCCTTGGGCCTTTGTTGCCGATAGCACCTTTTGAAACCTGAATCATGATTTCTGAGCCGACCGGGTAGATACTGGGAATATCCTTAGAGCTGATTTTCTTTTGCTTTTTTTGTGGTCGTCCTTCGCGGCGGATTTCCTCGAGACCACCATCGAGAGCGGCTGGGATGGCATCCCAAAAGTGAAGGAAGGCGTTTTTTTCGAGGCCAATATCAACAAACATGGCTTTCAGGCCTTGTTCGATGTTTTTGACACGGCCCTTGAAGATTCCGCCGACGATGTTGTCGTCTCCATTACGTTCGACATTGTATTCTTCAAGGACACCGTCCTCAAGAAGAGCGGTTCGACGTTCAAGTGTTTCTGAATTAACGATGATGGTGCGCCCTTCACGAGGGTCAACACTTGTTAGGCCAAGCGCGTTTTTGATTTTTTGGATCATATGATTAAATTGGTTTATAGAGTTGAAATTTTAGTTTGTTAGTTTCCGCCTGTCGGTTGGTCAGGAGTTGGTGCAATTGATGGGAGAAGAGTTTTATTTGGGATGACTAAGGCGGGTTGGTCCTCCGAAAAAAGGACGGCGTCGATTTCATCGCCGGTTTCACCTTCATTATTATTTGTCAAAGAATAGATTTCACCTTCGGGAGTTTCGATTTTTTCGAAGGCGTCGAAGTTTCCGGCATAGGTTCCGAGGCGGATGATTCGCGTATTTAGTCCCGCCTCCATATTGAAAATCTCACGATAGATTCTCCGGGAAAGAACCCCGGCGACCGCGCCACCGCTCTTGCCGTTCTCAACCATCACGCAGATAGCGTAGCGAGGTTTGTCGAAGGGCGCGAAGGAAGTGGTCCAGGCATTGTGTGTATGCTCAATGTTTGTCTTACCTGTCTGAGCTGTCCCTGTTTTTGCGGCAACGAAAATATCCTCTAGAGCAACCTTAGTGGCGGTTCCTCCGAGCTTGTTGACAGCTTTCCACATCCCCAGCCGGATGATGTCCATTTCAGCCCTACTCACGCCCTCATCGATTAGGTTCGTTTTGACAATCGGAATATTCTCTTTGAGGACTTGCGACTTTCCTTTTTGGTCTTCGCCAAGAATCCGGCGCACGATTCGAGGTTGGTAGTATTTTCCTCCGTTTGCGATTGTGGCTGCGACGGAGCAGATTTGAAGCGGAGTGGCGAGCGATTGACTCTGACCAATTGCAAATTGTGCAAGAGTTGCTCGAGTCATTGAGGCCCCAGGATATTTGCGTTTCCAAGTGTCGCTTCCGGGGAGTAATCCGGGGTCTTCGGAGGGAAGTAGAATGCCGGATTTCTTGCCTAAGCCGACTAGTTCAAAGGTGTTTACCATGGCTTTGGATCCTAGGGTCCCCGCAAGTGACATGAAATAGGGGTTGCAGGATCGTTGGATGGAATCGGTCAGGCTGAGAGAGCCGTGACCATACGTTTTCCAACAACGAATCTTTGTTTTCCCAAACTGGCTGAAGCCCAAGCAGTTGTGCCAGAAGTCTGTTTTCTCGTGACAGGCCGCGGCAATTGCGGTGGGGAGTTTGAAGGTAGAGCCCGGGATATAGCGCCCAATTGCGCGGTTGATCAGAGGGCGTGCTCGATTGGTGTTGTATTCTGAAAAGCGACTTTCGGTGATTGCAGGGATGAAATCGTTGGGGTCAAAGTTGGGGACAGAAACCATAGCGAGAACTTCTCCGGTGTTTGGATCCATGACCACGGCGGCGCCGCGCCCAATTAGGCGCATAACGTTTGCTACGATCAGTTGGATACGGCTGTCGATCGTGAGTTGGACCTCGGCCCCCTCCCGGGCGGGTTGGTAGTCTTCAGTTGCGATGACCTTGTTTCTCTCATTGCGAACTAGGATCCGTTTACCGGCCTTTCCTTTTAGGAATTCATCAGTTGTGAATTCAACGCCAGTCAAACCTTTGGCATCTCCTTGAAAGTGTCTGTTCTTGTTTTGCCTTCCTCGGTATTCGTCAGGAATATCTCCTTTTTCCCACTGTTTAACGTAACCGATGATGTGTCCGGCAAGGGCACCGTAGGGATAAACACGCCGGGGCATGACACGTACTTCCACACCAGGAACTTCGTGACTACGGACCGCGATTTTTGCAAATTGGTCTGTAGTCAGGTCTTGTCGGTAGCGATAGGGAACAAGGCCACGATAGGTCTTATAGTGAGTTCCGATATCCTTCGTATATCGTTGGCCGGTGAGGCCAAATGATTCGAGTTGAGGGACCACCCATTCGCGAACGGCTTCGACAATCAACTCCTCGTCGGGAGCTTTGTTTTTAGCTTCGATCAGTGGTGGGATTTCATTCTGATCTATTTCTTCGTTTCCATCAGTCAGAGATGTTTTATATTCCTTGTAGCCGTCGTAAATATCCTCGAGATTGAAGACAATCTCATAGGATCTCCGATTGCGGGCGAGAACCACGCCGTTGCGATCCACGATACGGCCACGAGCTCCCGGTTCCCGAATTTCTACGGTATGAGTGATAGGGATCTTGGCCACGAACTGGGCTCGGCGGTCGATTTGAAATTCGTAAAGCCGCGAAAGAAGAGTGCCACACCCCATCAGGATGAGAGTGGTAAGTAAATAGAGTCTAATGCGATACTTTGGTTCCATACGCTTATTTGTTGTATCGAATGGTGTGACCGCAAAGATCGGCAACGCGGAATAGAATCCAGAATATGAGAGGGGAAAGGAACATAGTAAGTATTGAGCTAGCCCAAATTTGTTGGATCATTCCGTCATTTTGGTGGAAGCCACCTCCAACAAACCCACGAAGAAGATACTCCACAAAGAGATAAAGAAAAATAGCAACTCCAGTGAGTATGGCAGAAAGATACCATTTGCCTTCCCTGAAAATCGGTCTGATTCCCTGCATTAAAAACCCCATCAGAGTGTAGAGTATGACGGAGTAGCCAAATTTAAGAGAGTCCGGCGAATTTTGATATACGATGGGGTCGCCTTGGGTGACAGAAAGGATTTGTTGAGCATCGCATAGAAAGCCTCCGAGATATGCGAGGATCAGCATAATGCCGGTTGAGACTGTGACTGATCCGCAGAGGACGATTAGCGGGAGAATGAGAATCCGCGCGTCATACCAGGAAGAGACAGACGGAAGGAACTGCTGAACAATACAGCTCAGGAGAAGGAGTCCGATTAGGCTTATGGAGTATAGCAACATGTCTTGGTCTTAATCACCGGGTGAGTCGGTAATGACGAAGACGTTTCTTAGGTTGGTGAAGTCAACCGCTGGTTTGATTTCCGCCTCGCCGTATACGGGGCCTACTTCAAAGTCTTCGATAGTTCCGATAGGAATGTTTGGAGGAAACAACTTCCCCCGCCCATCGGTGTAGACCTTCATTCCCTTTT
>JAQWSX010000090.1 GCA_029242935.1 Akkermansiaceae bacterium | reverse complement strand
AAATCTCAATGACCATCAGCCGGCGGATGACCAAGCCGGCAAAAGAGCATGGGTGCCATGCTCGAAATGATGGGCCAAATGATGGGAAAAAAGCCTGGTGAAAATCAGGATTCAGAATCAAACAAAGGTGGCGAAGGATCTACCGGCGAATCCGATTCCGCGAACACCGAAAACAAGGGTGTCGCTAAAGGAGAAAAGGGCTCGGACCGACGTGTTCCCCGGGCTGCCGGGAAATCCGGAACTACCCTTCCACCAGAGTTCCAAAAGGCACTCGACGGCTACAATAAGGCCGCCAAAGCTAAAAAATAAGGAACCCAGCCTTCAGAGCGTCAACGGTCTTCAGGGCGCTACCGCTCCGGAGGCCGTTTCTCCTTTTCATTTTCCACTACCGCTTTCACACCGTTCCAATGAGAATTTTTCTTTTAATCTCAACTCTGATCCTGGCCCTTCCGGTTGCCGGCCAAAATCCACTTCAGCGGGATGAAGATCCCATTCCGGCCGCCGTTGAAAACATCTATACGCGGGGGCTCCGGTATCTCTCAAAAACCCAAAAGGACGACGGTTCCTGGGCCGATGGAGTTGGGAGCGAGCCAGGCGTCGTCGGCCTTGCCGTCATGGCCTTCCTTGCACACGGCGAGGACCCAAACCACGGTGAATACGCAGAAAATATTAAACGTGGGATCGCTTACATACTCGACGCGCAAGACGCCGGAAACGGATACATTGGAAGCTCTATGTATACTCACGGTTTCGCCACCCTCGCCCTAGCCGAATGCTACGGTATGTATCGCAACGAAAAGATTGCGACTGGTTTGAAAAAGGCAGTTGAACTCATTCTCAGCGCACAAAAGCGTAACCCGAGAGGTGGTTGGCGTTACAGCCCCGATGCCACAACTTCCGACTCTTCGATCGCCGGATGCCAGATTGTAGCACTCTATGCTGCAAGAAATGCAGGCATCCCCGTTCCGGACACCGCCCTTGAAAAAGGAATGAAATTCATGCGCAAGTGCCGAGGCAGTGATGGTGGATACGGCTATCAAAATGCCATGGGCGATCGGCCCACCCTGACAGCCATAGGTGTCCTTTGCGAGTCACTTGCGAAGCAACACAAAACAAAACTTTATGAAGCCAGCGCCAAATATCTCGCAAAAAAGCTAAACCACCGTGAGAGCCACTATGCCTACTACTTCGAATACTACATGGCTCAGGCCCTTTTCCACTCTAATGAAAAAACTTGGCAGGAATGGAATGCCAAAAATACCCGATACCTCGGAGCTCTTCAAGGACCCGACGGATCGTTCCCGGGAAGCCGCGGAAAATCATTCAATACTTCCGGAGCCCTTCTGTCCCTCGCGTTGAACTATCGTTTCCTTCCCATCTACGAAAAATGAAACCTGCATTTTACCCTGTCCTTTTGGCATCCCTGCCCACTCTTTCATTTTGCGAAATTGTCGTCAGGGGCGGCGGAATTCTTTTGGACAAAAGCCTTTCCAAAAATGAGGCAACCTCAACCAAACCTGAAGCTTCAAAGCCAGATCCAGCCGGCGACGATCTGATCCTTTTCGATAACGGAGATGTCATGCACGGGATCTTCGGTGGCATTCAAGACGGCTTACTCTGGGAGAGGAAGGACATCGATCGCCCAATCAAGTTCAGCATTCCAGGGATTCGTCAGGTCGTTTTCAAAGGCAGTAGCGGCGTAGTTATGGAGAAGGAAACATCCTTCATCACCTTGGTCAGTGGCGACAGAATTCCCGGCGAAATCGTTTCACTTGATGACAAATCACTCGTGGTGAAAAGTTCGATAGTGGGCAATGTCACAATCCCCCGGGAACACATCGAATCACTCTCCCCCAACCCCTTCGATGGGGAACTTTTTTACAGCGGGCCTTATAACAGCAACGGCTGGATGATTCTCGATTACCGCAAGACCGAGAAGAAAGACGAGACCGAAACGAAAGAGAAAGCAGCCTTAGAAAAAAAACCCAAGAAGGAGGCAAACGAAGAAAATAATCAGGAAGAATCATCGGCCTGGATCCATTCTGGCGCTTCATTTTACAGTCTAGATAATCGCGCTCTTGTTTATCCCGATGCTAATATGCCAGACATTGGCCGCCTTAAGTTTAAAGCTGAATGGAAAGGGCGTTTAAATCTAACTCTTGCTCTTCATTCCGACTTCATCCGTGTCCTTCCACCTGAGAAGAAAGAAGAGCCCGAAGATGAAGCTGAAGAGGCCGTGGATGCCGCTAAGCAGGAAGGTGCGGCTGAGGAGAAGCCCGAGGAAAAAGAGGAACCTGAAGAACTCAATCCTGCTCCACTCCGAAAAGAAAAACTGGTCGACCTCCGCAAGGGTAATGGGTTTCAAAACATTGCCTGGATTGATCCTTCCAAACGCACCCACGCAGACATGTTTGGCACCGGATACACGATGACACTATATTCAAGCTACCCCAATCTCTCCCGGAACTACTTCAGCGAGACCGGCGTTGCCCGGACTCAAAGAATGGCCAGTGTGCGCAGTAATATTTCACTTTCCGAAGGAGGAAATGCCGAGATTGAAATTCGATACAATCGCAAGGAATCGATTATGATTCTTTTTATCAACGGAAATTATGCCGCCCAGTGGAATGACCTCGGCGGGTTCCCTGGTGACGGCACCGGATTTGGAATCGTTAACAATACCAGCAACGCACGCGTCCGGGTCTCGGAAGTCATGATCACCTCCTGGAACGGCATGACCGATAGCGCCAACAGTATGGTTCACCCAGACCGCGACCTTGTTCTTCTTGGAAATGGGACAGACCGTTTCTCGGGTCAGGTTATCGGGATCAAGGATGGGGTCGCCCTCCTCAAATCCGCATATATGAATGCCGAGATTCCCATCAAAGACCTCTCAAAAATCGTCCTCAAGGAATCGTCCTCGACAGACCTAGATTCCGACGACCTCTCAGACGCCCTGAATTGGGAAGAGGAACCAATTACAATCGTTTATAAACCCTTTGGAAAAATTAAACTCAACCCGGTTTCTGCCAAAAACAAGCTCCTGAGAGGCAGCTCCCCTTTCCTTGGGAAAATTACTGTAGATTTGTCTTCCGCCGCCATGCTTCGTTTCATCGAGGGATCACCCGACCTATCCGATTGGTTCGACGATCTCTAACGCTCATTTTTTTATTTTATGCGCACTTCCCTCATCGTCGGCCTCACCATGGCCTCCCTCAACATCGCTCAGGCGAATGATCAAATTAGCCTAAAGAACGGAGATCTCTTCTTCGGGAAAGTCATCGCACTCAAAGGAGGCCTCATCGAACTCCAAACACCCCACAGTGAAGCTCCCCTAAAAATCCTCAATAAGGATCTGGTCAAACTCAACTTCTCGGCAGCGGATTCAGCAGACGAGACCCCGGACGAGCTTCCAAAAAACTCCCAGGAACTTTACCTAAGAAACGGCGATAGCATCCCAGGTGAAGTGGTTGGCTTAACCCCAACACATCTTTCGTTCCAAACTTGGTTCACCGGGCTTCTCGAGATTCCACGCGAGAAAATTGATTCTGTCTTTTTCGGAGTCACTCCACAACGAACTGTCTTCAGAGGGCCTATTGGAATTGAAGGATGGTCTCAGGGCAACAACGGCCGCTGGCGCTATGAGGATGGCACCTTAACCTCGCGTGACAAAGGATTCATCGGACGGGATCTCAAGCTCCCTGAGAACTTCATCTTTGGTGCTGACATCAGCTGGGAGTCATCTCCCAATATCCGCATTCATCTCTGCACCGATAAACCACAACCCCAGGATGACGGGACAAGTAATTCGTATCTTCTAAATCTGAATTCCGGAGGAGTTCAGGTCAGGCGCGTCATGCCTGCCGGAGCCCAGGGACCAAAATTTAAAACGCTTATCACTTCTACCCGAGCTCCTGGAAGCAAAGGATCCAACACCTGCCAACTCGAACTTCGTGTCGATCGCGCCACCAAAATCCTCCAACTCTATCTTGATGGCGAGAAGTTGGGACAAGGAATTGATCCGACCGAGTCTCCAGAGGGATCTGCCCTTCTTCTCGAAAGCATGAGTTCGGGAAGTTCTGACAATAGCATCAGGAACATCATTGTTCACGAGTGGGACACCACTACTCAATTGCTTCGCCGCGAACCGCGTGCCGAGGATCAACTCGATACCCTATCGGTGGATGATGGCGATCGTTTCAGCGGAAAAATCCTTTCATATAACCCAGCAGACCCGGCCAAGCCATTCACCGTAAAAACACCTCTGAGCCCCGAGCCCATCTCAATTCCACTCGAAAACTGCGCCGTGATGTATTTCACGAAAGGAGAGAATGCTCCTAAGTCAGTGGGACAATATCGTCTTGCTCTGCGGACTGGCGGAAACCTTAGCCTCTCCAGAATCCAACTAGGGGCTGAAAAACTCAAAGCGAAGCATCCATGGCTCGGAGAACTCGAAATCGATCGCAGCGTCATGTTGTCGATCACCAAAAGCGAATAAACACCGAAGAATTCAACCCCCTTTACATCGTGAAAAAACTTCTCCTTGCTCCCACCCTATCTCTACTTATTGGAATTCCCGCTCTGGCTGAAGACGACAAAGCTAAAAGCCCGTTGTCTCAAGCAAAGAAACGTCCTTGCGTCCTCACCTTTTCGGACAAAAGCCGGATCAGCGGCATTCCAAAATCTGTCGCAGCGGAAAAAAAACAACTCATCTTCGACTCATCTTCTCTGGAAGGCCTTAGCATCCTTAACACCAGAAAGCTCCTTGAAA
Organism: Akkermansiaceae bacterium; assembly: GCA_029242935.1. Lineage (GTDB taxonomy): Bacteria > Verrucomicrobiota > Verrucomicrobiia > Verrucomicrobiales > Akkermansiaceae > SW10. The sequence goes on along the minus strand of JAQWSX010000090.1, from coordinate 14,347 downwards.
TGACACTCAATGGAACGCCCCAAAAAATTGAGGCCGACCATTACGCTCTCGCAACCATCAAAGGTCACTTCCGCGATTCCCACCGAGACACCATTCGGGGTCGCCTCACCAGCTTAGATGATAAAACAATTACGCTTGAAACCTGGTACGCCGGCAACCTGACCCTTCGTCGCTCCCTTGTTCACTCGCTCGACATCTTCAATCAATCACCATCCTTTTACAATGGACCGGACGGACCTGATGGGTGGGTTTCAGCAGGGGGAAATATCGAAAAATACTGGACCTTTAAAAACCGCACTATGATTTCCAAGGCGCGCAGCGGCATCGCTCGTGAGGTCGCAATTCCCGATAAGGCCAAAATCAGCTTCACCGCCAACTGGAAATCGTCTCCATACTTCAGAATCCTGTTCTTCTCCGACGATGGCAGCGATGACTACCCCGGAACCGGATACTCCCTCAATGTCCAGCGCACCTACATGAGTGTTTACCGGAATGCTCCAAATGATCGCAATAACGACATCATCAGCGAGTCCATCCGCAACATGCTTGAGGCCGAGACTGCCGAGTTCACCATCTACCTCGACCGCAGCAAAGATGGAACCAACGCCATCCACATTGATGACAAGGAGATCGGCACATGGACCGGAGTCGATGATACCAAGTTCAAAGGTAAGTGGATCCACTTCGTCCCACAAAACACCAGCCCTATTAAGTTCAGCAACATCTCGGTATCCCAGTGGGACGGAATTCTTCCTGCGAAACCAGATAATGAGGAGGAAGCAGACACTGAAGAAGAATTAGAGGGCCAGGAAATTCGTCTCGCTAATGGTGATGTCATCATTGGCTCCGTAAAATCAATCGACGAAGGTAATGTCTCCCTTTCGACCTCATTTGGAGATGTTGGAGTCCCAATCAAGCTCATGAGAAGTGTCGCTCTTTCTGAGAAAATTGACGAAGTTAGAATGGAAACCAATGACGTGCGTTGCTGGTTTCATGAAGGCGGATACATCACCGTGAAACTCAAGTCACTCGACGAGAAAATACTCAAGGGCTATTCTCAAGTTTGGGGAGATGCGGAGTTCGATATCAACGCTTTTTCGAGGATTGAATTCAATATCTGGCGCCCCGAACTTGATACCGCTCGCTATGGCTCCTCGACAGACTGGTAGTTGTAAAGCCAACTTGGCTTATTTCGATCCTCGTCTCCTTGGTTCCGATAGGATCTCAAGATAAACAACCTCCCACCCTTCAGCGAGAGCATGATCGAGCGATTTACCGATCTCTTTTTCGTGGCAGATCTTCGCTGAATCAGCATCTTGTCCTGAGCGACAATTAAAGCCCCAGTAATCGTGATCCTCTGGAAGTGACTTATTACGCTCACGCTTGAGGTATTTCTTCACCTCGCCCTTGATTTGCTCGACCAACCTCGCGGGTTTGTGCCGCTCAGATACCAATGGAAATACCTTTTTCATGGAAGATCTTGTGATGGCTCACCCTCCAAATGTCTAGCGTTCAGACACAAAATTCTGCCGTCTTCATTGCATCGACCCGTAAGCGATCTACAATTCCTTCATGCGAAAGACCGTTTTTCTAGCCATAACCATCAGCGCTCTACCGGCCAAAGAAGACACACTCTCTTACCCTGATTCCAAGCCTGGCAAGACGGTTGATACCCTGCACGACGTTAAGGTTCCTGATCCCTATCGCTGGCTTGAGGATCTAAATTCGGACCAAACCTCCGCATGGGTGAAGGCCCAAAGCAGCCTTACCGATTCCTACTTGGATGCCATTCCCGGCCGGAAAGCTCTGGAAAACCACCTCACTAATCTCTGGAATGTTGAGCGGTTTGGCGTCCCCTTTTTCGAGGGAGGATACTACTTCTTCAGCAAAAATAACGGTCTTCAAAATCAGTCCGTCTTGTATTCGACCAAGTCGCTCGACACGGAACCCACAATTTTACTCGATCCGAATACTTTCTCCAAAGATGGCACAGTTGCGCTCAGCTCCTACGAGGTTTCGCCAGATGGTAAATATCTCGCTTACTCGACCTCGGCGTCGGGATCGGATTGGGTCGAGTGGCAGATTCGGGAAATCTCGTCAGGTAAAGACCTCTCCGATCACCTCAAGTGGTCCAAATTTTCCGGCGCATCTTGGGCCAAAAATAGCAAAGGCTTTTATTATGGTCGCTTCCCCACACCAAAGGAGGGCGAGGAAATGATGGCCCAAAACATTCACAAAAAGATCTACTTCCATGAGATCGGCAAGCCACAGAGCACAGACCTCCTCGTCTACGAGAGACCCAATCACCCGAAACAAGGCCTTTATGCTTGGGTCACTGAAGGCGGAAAATATCTCCTAATTCAAGTTAGCCAAGGTACTGACACCAGAGATGGCCTTTTCTACAAAGACCTTAGCAAGGCCACATCCAAGGTCATCGAACTTCTTCCCGACTTCGATGCCTCCTACGATTTTATTACAAACCTTGGTTCAAAATTTATTATTCGGACTGACCTAAATGCACCTAAACAAAAGGTCATTTCGATCGATCTAAACGCACCTGCATCAGCTCATTGGAAAACAATCATCCCGGAAAGCAGAGAAACCCTTCGCTCTGTTTCCCACATAGGTGGTCTCTTCATCGCGAACTACCTCAAGGACGCGCGAACCGAAATCCGACGCTTTAAAACAGACGGCACCTCTCTTCCACCCGTCAAGCTGCCAGGTCTGGGAACCGCCTCGGGATTTGGAGGGAGATCGAATCAAAACGAAACTTTTTATTACTTCACCTCCTTCACCAGCCCTGGGGCGGTCTACCGCTACGATGTCACAAGGAATGCTTCCACCCTTTTTAAAGCACCTAAAACTCAATTTGATCGCGATGATTATGAATCCCGTCAGATCTTCGCAACTTCCAAGGACGGTACTAAAATCCCAATGTTTATCGTTTATAAAAAGGGCCTGAAGCTCGACAGAAATAATCCCACCCTTCTCTATGCCTACGGTGGCTTTAATATCTCGCTTCGACCTTCCTACTCGCCCGCCACAATCGCCTGGATGGATCTTGGTGGAATCTATGTCATGGCAAATCTTCGTGGTGGTGGTGAATATGGTGAGGGGTGGCATGAAGCCGGAATGAAACTTAAGAAGCAGAATGTCTTCGACGATTTCATTGCCTGTGCTGAACACCTCATTTCAAAAAGATTCACCTCTTCAAAAAATCTATCAATTGCCGGAGGATCGAATGGAGGCTTGCTAGTCGGAGCCTGCATGGTGCAAAGACCCGAACTTTACGGAGCCTGCCTTCCGGCAGTGGGTGTGATGGATATGTTGCGATTCCACAAGTTCACGATCGGCTGGGCCTGGCAGGCCGAGTATGGCAAGCCGGATGACCCGGACGATTTTAAAAATCTTCTCAAGTATTCACCCTATCACAACCTGAAGCCTGCCGAATACCCAGCGACCATGGTGATCACATCCGACCACGACGACCGGGTGGTGCCATCGCATTCCTACAAATTTGCAGCAGCGCTTCAGTCCGCGCAAAACGGCCCCGCTCCCACTTTAATCCGCATCGAAAGTAAAGCCGGCCACGGAGCGGGAACTCCGACCTCGAAGCGAATCGAAGCGATCGTTGACAAGTATGCCTTTCTCGCCAAATCACTGGGGTTTGAAATCAAACTCTAGCAAAAGGTTTCGATATTGGAAAATTTCGGCGTCCTTTTGCATTCACTCCCCTTCTTCCTTGTAAAGGACCTCTTCAAAGAGATCAATTTTTCCTTTCGCATATCGGCGGAGTTTTTCTACGCGAAATTTCTTCCAACCTCTGTCTCGTTTCTCAATGAAAAGCGCATCGATAATTGCAATCCGATGGTCTTCAAAAACGCCGGGGAAAGAGTTCCGGTTTCCTTCAAACCAATTTTTTGCTTCTTCCTCACTCACTTTGACATCGACCATCCTGGCCAAATGTTCGGCTCTCTGGATACGTGCCGCTAAGCGCATCCGACGTTCTTTTAAGCCCAACCAGGCAGCACGTTCCGCAAGGGTGCCGAAAACCTCCTCGCTAGGATAACGTTTCATTTCACTCGCGAGCGCCTGGTCGATCTGGCTTCCACGAACATGCACCTCTTCGGTCATCGAGACCTTTATCTGCAGCTTCACCAGTTCGTCATCGATGAGCTCGTTCACAATGACCTGACGCAGGAGCTTTCGCTCTCCTGCGGTCGTCTCTTCGATTATTCGTCCACGACGCCAAAGATATTCCACCATCTTTTCTTCGACTTGCGCTCGAAAGATCGGCCGATAATAGACTCGCGCCACCACGCCAGAAGCCTTGGCCTCAGCAATCTCGGTCTTCTCGTCTCGCTGCGGCTCGTTGAGCGACTTATAGACCGGTCCTTGAAAGACAAAAAGATCACACGCAAGGTAGACCACGAGGACACCATAAACGCCAAAGCGAATCGCCATGGCCTTGGCAACATCCCTCATCGCACAATCACCTTGGCACCGGGACGAACATACTGCGGGAAACGCGCGGCATCCCAATTTGAAAGCCGATAACACCCGGCACTCTGTGAACGCCCGATCGTGCTGGGGCTTGAGGTTCCATGAATTCCAATCCCGGACTTGGACAAACCGCACCAAAGAACACCCACTGGGCTATTCGGGCCATGAGCGACATCGACCACATCCGTACCCCGCTCACCGGTCTCTAAAAACTGTTTATCATATCGCCACGAAGGAAATTCCACGCAATTTATAACCTTCCAGACCCCATGGTGAATAAACTGCTCGCCGCCCGTGGTCGTAGGGAACATCGCGATCATCTTGCCTAATGGCTGCTGATCCTCATCGGAGACAATCATTGCCATCCCAGGAATCACGATTGTCGGCTGAGAAGGATCGTAAACAAAAATCTGCTTATTTTTAGTGTCGATGACGATGTTGTGTTTACTGAGCTGCTCATCTTCCTTGTGCATTCGGCCAACCGAGATGTCCTCGATCCGGAACGGTGCAATGTTAGGAACCTTTAGAGTATCCCCTGTCCTGAGGCCATATGCCTTTGACTTTCCATTCAATTTTATGAGGAAACTTTCGGAAGTGTGATAGCGCTCAGCCATAAACTCCAAATAACTCCGGTAGGCTATCAGTTCTACTCCACCTAATTTCCCATACTCTTTCGGGAGATTGGGATTGATGTAATCTTTCGCCAGAGAAGGGACGGTTGCCAGAGCAAAGAGCTCTTTAACCTCTTCCTGAGCCTCTTTCAACAAAGTATCCCATGCTCCTGGGGGGCGTCCACGAAACCGATTATAGGAATAGACCGCCCGCAGGGTGAAATTACCAGGTCTCCCATCAAGATAACCGGGGCCAAAGCACTTTTGATCGAGATAAATCTGAATACGCAAGCCATCGCCACCTATCTTGGGAGAATCGATTTCAGCCAACGAAAGTGTAGGAAGGGAAAGAATAAAAAGGCAGAGAAGTCGCATACGTAAGTAATTACTAGTTGGAAGCTAACATACTTAAATTATTGCACCAGCTTTCCAAAAACGACTTTTTTTGCCGAACTCAAAATCTTCCGAACAATAGTAAACCTTGATTTCCCCGCAACTTTCATTAAGCCCCACCAATGCGATTTGACGAACTTGGTCTCAAGGAGACCGTCCTCGAAGCTGTGACTGAGTCCGGCTACGAGTCCCCCACCCCTATTCAGGCTCAGGCCATCCCTCTTATTTTGGATGGAAAGGACGTCATTGGTGCTTCCCAGACCGGCACCGGGAAAACCGCAGCTTTCGCGCTTCCATCCCTCTCCAAAATCGAGCCAATCGGCAAACCACAAATTTTGGTTCTCGAACCCACCCGCGAGCTTGCCGATCAGGTCGCTGAGCAATTCCTTCACTACGGGAACAAAACAGGCTGCAAGGTCGCCCTCTTATACGGTGGCGTGGGTCATGGAAAACAGGACGAGCAACTCAAGGAGGGTGCTGATATCGTCGTTGCAACCCCGGGCCGTCTCGTCGATCATTTCTATCGTGGCACGATGAAGTTCAAAGAGATTAAAATTCTCATCCTCGATGAAGTCGATCGCATGCTCGATATGGGATTCCTCCCCCAAGTTCGCAAGATTATCAACATTTGTCCCTGGAACAACGAAGAGCAAACTCGCCAAACTCTTTTCTTCTCGGCGACCATGCCTCCAGTCATCGCCGGATTTGCCGAGTGGTGCCTCACTGATCCCGAAAAGGTTGAGATCGCGCGACGCGAAGTCCCCTCCACCGTTTCACACGCTTTTTTCCCAGTGGCCATGACTCAACGCGATGAACTTCTCCTAGGCCTGCTTGATAAGACCGATTACGAATCGCTCATGATCTTCACCCGGACGCGAAAGGAGGCCGATGTCATAGCGAATCTCCTTCAGCAACAGGAATCGATTGGAAACTCTGTCACCGTGATGCATTCCGACATTCGGCAAAATGACCGCATGAAGGCTTTGAAGGGATTTAAGGACGGCACTTTTAAAATCCTTGTTGCCACTGATGTTGCTGCTCGTGGAATTGATATTTCCGACGTCACACATGTTATCAACTACCGCGTTCCCGAGAACGCCGAAGACTATGTCCACCGGATTGGCCGGACTGGTCGGGCCGAAAAAGAAGGTGATGCTTTCACACTCCTAACTGCCGACGAGCTAGAATTCGCCGACTCAGTCGAGGGCTTCATCAACAAGAAGATCGAGCGCAAAAAATTGGAAGGTTTTGAATACCAATACACCGCTCTTCTTGACACCGAAAAGCGCAAGCCTATCAAGAAACCCCGCCGCGGAGGAGGCAAACGCCGACGCCGCTAAACCGTGTTCCAGGCGGAGACCGCCACCAATCAAATCGTGCGCATCCTTGGAATTGACCCTGCTGTTCGGAATACCGGCTACGCCATACTCGAGGGCGATCACACCTCGGCAAAGGCGCTAGACTACGGTGTTATTTCCATCCCGCAACGCATCAAACAATCCGGTGCTCTGGAGGCGATCTGCAACGGGGTTCGCAATCTCATCGAAAAATGGAAGCCTGATGAAGTTGCTATAGAGGGCATCATTTACGTTCAATCTCATCGCACCGCCATCTCCATGGGAGCAGCCCGAGCCGCCCCCTTAATCGCCGCCGCCAGCTTCGGCCTTAAAGTTTACGAGTATTCTCCCAAGAAGGTAAAAAAAGCCATCGTCGGCAAAGGAACCGCTGACAAAAATCAGGTCGCTTTTATGATCCGGGCTCTTCTCGGTCTCGACGAAACCCCTCCGTCTGACGCTGCAGACGCCATGGCCATCGCTCTTGCCCATCTGCAAGCCTCTGATCCACGTCGCGCAGCCCTTCTAGATCGCAGAGAAGTATAAATCATTGCGCAGAACCACCTCATCTCATCCCAGCATGAAAGCACTCATTTCCATCTCCTTGCTCTTTCAAATCGCTTGGTGAGCCACTAAACATCCCGGCTTTCACTGCCTACCTTCTCCCTGATCCAAATTGAGTCCGAGTTTCAAAAAGACGGTGGCATCACCCATTCGAGTATGGCCGCCAACAAAACCAACTAGTCTGGTCAGCTCAAAAATATCGGAGACCTCTCAATCCAACTTCGCCTCACTCTAAAAAAGAACGAGTTCTTCCCGGACCACCAATGGCAGATTTTTTTCTTGGTTCTTGCCGAAAACTGAAACCCAGCTAAACAACTCCATCCAATCAAGAACCATAATTTTAAGAATTCCTTCCGAAACTCAAAAGTAAATAAAAACACCGATATGAACAAGGTAACACACAAACTCCTCGTCCAATCTGCTCTAGCGTCAACCCTTATGATGCCGTCGTTTGGCGGGGATATGCCCGCAACAGCAGACTTAGGCAGCGTCCCCTCCAACGAATCATCAGGCGACTGGTGCTCTGCTCTGAAATCTGCGGGAAGCGTCTATAAAAACGATGACAATCCCTGGATCCAAAAAGTCAAAATCTTCGGCCGCTACCATCAGCAGTGGGCCTACTCCGATGGCACCGCCGCCGGCCAGGACTTCAGTGACTACAGCAGTGAGGCGCGCCGACTTCGACTTGGCGTCTCGGTCGACTTACTCGATCGCTGGACCCTTCTAGGGCGGATTAATTTTGAGGATGGCAATGTCTACGCAAACACCATCCGCCATGAGAACTTTGACGAGGTCTTCCTCCAATATCGTGCCGATGACATCGGCTTCTTTAAGAACCCAACGATCGGTTATGGACTAACCAAGCTGAAGTTCGGTGGTGAGTGGTATCAATCTTCCAAAAAAATTAAGACCATTGAACGTAGTAATCTTTCAAATTTCTACGCTCCTGACCGGGCTACTGGCTTCTTCATGGGAGCGGAAGCTGGCAATTTTGACCTCACCTTCGGAGTCTACTCAACCAGTGCACAAGGTTATGCCACCACCAGCTGGGACGGCGGCGAAGCCTACTTTGCAACCTTTAAAACCGAAGCACTCGATGGAACTATTCGTGGTGACATTCTTTACCTCGATACTGAAGGCAATGAAGACGAAATCTTCGACTTTGATTGGGCCACATCGCTGACTTACGAAACTCAAATCGGCGACTGGGATCTCTTTACCAACGCAACCTATGGAAGCACCAAAAGTGGTGATGTTTATGGAATCGTCATCATGCCCTCACGCTTCATCATCGAGGATCGTGTGGAGCTTGTCTTCCGTTACCAGTGGGCCCACTCCACCGGACTCAACCTTCGCCCGGGAACCAGTAGTCACACCTCGGTTCGCGAAACTGCAATTCATGAAGGCGTCACGATCGCCCGTGGTGATGACAACCACACTCTCTATGCAGGTCTCAACTACTTCCTTTGCGACCATAATCTCAAGCTCATGACTGGCATCGAGCATGAGACCATCACCGGAGGCGGGAGTGATCTGGATGCCACCACCGCTTGGAGTGCCATGCGTTTCTACTTCTAATAGAAATCACGCAAGATTTCAGAATACAAAAAATGTGGACGACCTTACGGTCGCCCACATTTTTTTTTAATTCTTAGTCTCCGGAGAATCAGGACATCACCTTGGTTCTGCCCGGAATAGCACAAGGATAGAGTCCATCCTTACCTGGCTTCGGTCCAGGATCAGCGTCCCAAGCGAAAGATTCCGGCATGATCGAGAGTCCTTTCGCAAGTGCGTCGGCATACTTAATTTCTTGACCAGAATTAGTTGCCATCCGCCCAAGAATAGCCGTCATGGTGGAAGCTGCGGTGTAGTATGCATTGTTGATCGGTTTGTCCTCGCGAATGTGACGATAGAGCTCATTGTGTTCGACCTGGTATGGCGAAGTCTTGTCCTTGGGACGGTGGCGCCAAACAGTCTTGCCCGCAGCATCTACAATCCGGCCCGGATAAGCTTTACCACCCTGACAACCAATGATCTCGGTCACGCGATTTAAGGCTCCCTTTTGGTGGCGGCACTGAGAATTTAAAACAGTTCCATCCTCGTAGGTGAACTCGACGTAGTGGTGATCAAAAATCTCACCGTAATCCTTTCCGACCCTTACTTGGCGACCGCCCATTCCTTGAGCTTTGACTGGGGGTCCGCCCTTGAACCAGTTCATGACGTCAATATTGTGAACATGCTGCTCAACGATATGATCACCGCAAAGCCAATTGAAGTAGTACCAGTTGCGCATCTGATATTCCATCTCAGTCATACCTTCCACTCGCGGCCTAACCCAAACACCACTGCTGTTCCAGTAAACCTGACCATAGTTGATGTCACCAACGATTCCCTCCTTGAGCTTAGCCAGAGTTTCAATGTAGCTCGATTGGTAATGGCGTTGAAGGCCACAAACAACCTTGAGGCCCTTCTCATCAGCCTTCTTAGCAGCCTCGAGCACTTTGCGAATTCCAGGAGCATCGGTTGCAACCGGCTTCTCCATAAACACGTGCTTTCCTTGCTGCACCGCATACTCAAAGTGCTGGGGGCGGAAACCAGGAGTTGTGGCCAAAATCACCACGTCGGCAGCATCAATCGCACCTCGAAAACCATCGAAGCCATCAAAAATCCGATCCGCGGAAATATCCACCTTATCGGCATATTGCTGGCGGAAAAAACTTACAGCCTCTTCGGCACGATCGCGGAACGCATCAGCAACCGCAACCAACTTAGTTCCAGGAACATTGAGAGTCTGGGCGGTCGCACCACGTCCGCGTCCACCGCAACCCACAGTTGCCACTTTGATTTCATCACTGCCACCTGCTTGGGAAAACCCTGCGATAGGGAGCGTAGCCGCTGCTGCAGCACCCGTCTTGAGGATGGTCCGTCTGTTTGTATCTTTAAGATCGCTCATCATAACACCTTACGTCGTTTACCCTAAGATTCTAACGAAGAAGTTCATCTTCGTAAACCACCGTCAATCCCGCTCGATTCAAAATCGAGGCGCCAAATTCACAATCTTCTAGAAACAACGCCAATAAAGCGTGCCCTTGATGCTGTACCATCAGCGAAAATGCGTAATCAAGGTTAGTCTCAGCCTCATAAAGTTTGTTCAGACACTTCTTCAAATCCCCGCATTCCTTCATTTTTACCACCAAAAGCTCTGAAAGAGTATAGGCGATCCCTTGCTCCATAAATAATTCCTCAGCGCCATCCGGATCATTCACGATCAAGCGGGCCACCGTAGCGTCCCGAGAATCCTGCACACTCAGGCCAATCACATCGATTTCACGGCGACTCAAAAGATCCGAAAGTGAAGAAAAAGCCCCAACCCGGTTCGGCATCATGACTGAAAATTGCCGAACAAATTCCCTCCGTTTACTCACATCTTCGCTAGCCGTCATTTATCGTATTTAAATGATTATCAGAATCTTCGCTTTTGTTCAATCCGCATCTAGGCCAGATAGTCCGACTGTGACCGAGGACTATCTCAATCGCTTTGGCGGCATCGCCCGACTTTACGGCATCGTTTCGCTCAAGCGATTCTCCAAAGCCCATGTCATGGTTGTTGGACTCGGCGGAGTTGGGTCCTGGGCCATCGAGGCCCTCGCCCGCTCCGGCGTGGGGCAATTCACCCTTGTCGATCTCGACGACCTATGCCTCACCAACACCAACCGTCAAATCCACGCTACCACCGACACCATTGGGCAATCCAAAGCCATCGTCCTCGCCAAACGAATCCTCCAAATCAATCCCGACGCCCGCTGCACTGTCGAGCAGACCTTCTACTCTGAAAAAAATTCCGAAGATCTCTTATCCACCACCCCCAACGCCGTTGTCGATGCCATTGACTCCGTCCGCGCCAAATGCCACCTCCTCGCTACCTGCCATGAAAAAAATATTCCTGTTATTGCCAGCGGCGCCGCGGGTGGCCGAATTGACGCCTCCCAAATTAGGCTAGATGACCTCTCCCGCACCTTCGGTGACGCCCTCCTCCTTTCGGTCCGGAAGCGACTCCGGTCCGAATACCGCTTTCCAAAAGCCGAAAAAAAGGCCCCAAAATTCAAAATCCCAGCCGTTTTCTCACCCGAATCGCCCATATTTCCCACTTGTGATGGAAACACCTCTACCACCCGCCCCGAAGAAATGCCCGGCGGCATCAAGTGCGACTCCGGCTACGGAGCCGCCACTCACCTCACTGCAACCTTCGGCAACCTCCTTGCGGGCTGGATCCTAGGACAACTTCAAGCCGCAGATCCCACCTCATAAAATCGGAGATAAAATACCGCCGATCAACTCATGGGCGCTTCCCCAGTCCCCAGGGCCGTCCACAAGAGCCCTGATAGGGCGATCTAATCTCCAAAAAAAAGCAGCCCTCCGAAGAGAACCGCTCGTTAAAATTTTAAAAGCGGGCGAAACCCTAGTTTACGCCCTTCTTTGACATCTTGGTGCCCTTGGTCGCACCCTGCCGCGCCTTGAAGCGAGGATTCGTCTTGTTGATAACGTAAAGAGTCCCCTTACGCTTGACGACTTGGCAATCAGCGTGGCGGCGTTTGGCGGAGGCGAGGGAAGAGAGAACTTTCATAGGATCAGAAGTTGAGGGCGGTAGACTACTCGCCAACCCCCGTCTGTAAAGCCCATTCCTCACAAAATTTCGGGTGCAAGTGAACCTCTGGCATGTTTCACTTCAGTAACGCAAATTTACATGTCGGAGTCCTACTTTCAAGAAGCAGTCAACACCCCAGAGACTCCCGAAGATCTCACTCTACGCCCCCCCGGATTCGAGGACTTTCACGGACAAGATAAAGTCACTGAGCGTCTCATGCTCATGGTTGCCGCCGCTAAGGGGCGTGATGATGTCCTTGAACACATTCTCCTCTCCGGCCCCCCTGGGCTTGGAAAAACAACCCTCGCCAACATCGTTGCCACCGCCGTTGGCACGAACCTTCACACCACCTCCGGCCCCCAGATCGAAAAAGCGGGCGATCTCGCTGGCGTTCTCACTAATCTCCAGCGAGGCGACATTCTTTTTATTGACGAAATCCACCGCCTCCATCCTGCCATCGAGGAATACCTCTACCCCGCAATGGAAGATTATCGGCTCGATATCATCATCGACTCGGGACCCTCAGCCCGCTCTATCCAACTTCAACTCCCAAAATTCACTCTCGTCGGCGCCACCACCCGCTCCGGCATGCTCACTTCCCCACTCCGTTCTCGCTTCGGCTTAATCAACCGACTCGACTACTACACCCATGAGCAACTCTCCGTCATCATTCAACGGTCCGCCGAAATCCTCGAAATCGAAATCGACGAAGAAGGAGCCATGACCATAGGCTCCCGCTCTCGCGGCACTCCCAGAATCGCCAACAACCTCCTCCGCTGGACGCGCGATTTCGCCCAGGTGAAATACGATGGTGAAATCTCCGGTCCTATCGCTCAAGCCGCCCTCGAGATGATTGAAATCGATGAAGACGGCCTCGACGAGATGGATAAGCGCATCCTTGAGGCCATGATCTACAAATTCACTGGAGGCCCCGTCGGCCTCTCCTCCCTTGCTGTCGCAATCGGCGAAGACGCCTCCACCCTCGAGGAAGTCCACGAACCCTTCCTTATCATGCAAGGATTTGTCAAACGCACTCCGCGCGGCCGCGTTGCCATGCCCGCTGCCTACGCTAAAATCGGAGCAGACCTTCCACCTAATCACTCCGACCAAACTTCACTTTTTTAAAATCATGTCATTACACGATAAGCTCCTCGAAACAGCCAAGAATGCCGGGCTCCGCCGCACCAAGGCTCTCGAAGCTATCCTCACCTGCCTCTCCGAGCACAACCGGCCCATGACGCTGGCCGAGCTCACTTCCTGTGGTCACCTTGCCAAGCAGTGTGATAAAGCAACCGTCTTTCGACTTCTCCAAAGACTCAGCAGCAAAGGCATGATCCGCCGCCTTGGCCTTCATGAGCGCGCCGCTTACTTTACACTTCTCCTTCCCGACCAACACCGCGACTATCTCATCTGCACCGACTGTGGCACGATCGAACCCATCGATGCTCCCTGCCCCGTTCATAAACTGGAAGAAGAAATCAGAAAAAAATCCGGATTTGCCGACCTCTACCACGAGCTCGAATTCTTCGGCCGCTGCCCGAAATGCGCTGGGTGAAAATGAAAAAACTGAATAGATTTGCTACACCAAAGCTCAATAGTTTTAATCAGACTTGGAAATACAATCTCCCCCACCCGCCCCCAAAGAGCCCCTTTCAATACCTTTTATAAACTACCCAAATGAAACTCCACCCCACCATCCTCACCCTGTTCTTTCTCCCTCTCGTTCTCTCTGTCAGGGCCGAACTCCTTGTCCACTATTCTTTCAATGGTGAAAACGGATCAATTGTGACCAACCAAGGAACTCAAGGAAATGGAACACTGGTTGGTGGTGCGACCTATGGCGCAAGTAAAGATGTGACCTTTGGTCAGGCATTTTATGGAAATCGCACGGGAGCTAATGACGGTTACGTGCAAACCGGCCTCACCGGAACAGAATTAGGAATAGGACCAGACTCTGTCTACACTGCGATGGCCTGGGTGAACTGGACTGGTTCTGCAGGACATGTCGACCACATGGTCTTCGGTCAGGAAGACGGAGCAGGAAACGCTAGCCAACTCCACCACGGGATCCGTGATGATAGCGCGGTAAACGTTCACTACGGTGGCTGGGGAAATGACCTCAATGATGCAGGCACCGTGCCTATTGATTATTGGACTCACCTCGCTTGGTCCTACGACGGCACTGATAAGGTCGTCTTTGTGAACGGAGTCGAGACTTCCCGTGGTGCCGGTGGCACGATGGCAGGACACGCTCTCCCAGTGATTGTTGGCGGTCACGGACGTGACGCTGCTGATCC
>JAQWSX010000087.1 GCA_029242935.1 Akkermansiaceae bacterium | reverse complement strand
GCTCAAACTCCCTTACCCCGGCGGCCCCGAAATCGAAAAACACGCCCGCGAGGGAAACCCCAAAGCGTTCGCCTTTCCCCGTGCCCATCTTAAGGACGCTCCCTTCAACTTCTCCTTTTCTGGCCTTAAAACTGCTGTTCTTTACCAACTTCAAAAGCTCGACGATCCGCAAGCTCACCTTGCCGATCTCTGCGCATCCTTTCAGGATGCCGTCATTGATGTCCTCGTCAAAAAAACGATTAAAGCCGCTCGTCAAACCGGCCACACCTTAATCACCCTTTCCGGCGGAGTTGCCTGTAACCGAACTTTGCAAGAAGCCCTCACCATTGCCGCACAAAACGGCAGTATGAAAGTTCAGCCCACCCCACCGGCACTCACCACCGACAACGCAGGCATGATCGCCCTCGCCGCCCTCCTCGCTTCCGAAAACCGTCCCGGCGACTCTCTCGAAATCGGAATCGACCCTAATCTCGCACTCGCCTCTTCGTAGCCGTGGCATCCCGCTTGACCTGATAAGATCAGGCAACCAAATGACAGTAGCTACTTCGACCAAGCCGCGTGGACGTGGGTCGAGTGGCCACGATCTCCCGGACCGAGGGTTTCGGTCGCGCCGAGTTGACGGCAGCGCTTAAGAAACCCTCGCCAATAGCGATTTCCGTAACTCACCCGCTGGCCGTTGATTGTGTCGACATCAAAAGCAAGACCAGCGTAGTGACGCGAGTTCCTGCTATGCCCCCCCCCTGCTAAGGCGATTACTCGAAAGGTATACCCCCGGCTGGCAAGGTCACAGATAGCCCAGAGCATTCTGTGATCGAGCCCCACATAGCCACCCGGAGCAGTGCCGTAAGAACTGCGCTTAACAGCATAACCGGCAGCAGCGTGATTAAGATTATCTAATGCAGACGCGCCATCGTAACGACCGCTGACCTGACGAGGAAGCCAAGTGATCCTGTTACAATTCTTCAACCACTGCGCAGCCTTAGGAGTAGGGTTTCTGACATGAAACGTGGGGGGCGTAAGGGTACAACTCGAGAACCCCAAACCAAAGCAGACTGCTACGGCAATCACGGGGAAAAAAAGGGCGAGACGCTTCACTTCTGTAAAGATGCCTATTTTGTTCCCGATGGCAATGCCATGATCCCTCTCTTGTTTTCCGGAGAGCTCAGGGCTATACCTCCATCCGTAACCATGCGCCTGCGGAGAGTTCTCGCCAGAATCAAGCGTCTCGTATTCCGGGACGCGCTTGAGAGGCGTCATGAGAAAACAGCCCAAGCACTCTCACAAGTCTTTGCATCCTTCATTAATCACGATGGTCACGCGTCGCGACGGGAGCTTGAGATCGTTTATGATTTTGTCCGTAATGTTTTCCCGGATATCGATCATGGTATTCTCGGGAAATCGCTAGAGTCTGCAGTTGCTTGGCCGCAGCCGATTGATGTGGCACTAAAGCATCTAAAGAAAAATCTAAACGCGGAACACCGGATCCCCTTAGCCCTCCAGCTCTACTCGGTCATCAGAGCAGGCGGGGACGCCCCCGAGGAGAAAGAAAAATTCTCCGAGGTTATGCAAGCTATCGGGAATGGTAAGATCACCGAAGCAGTCCTACGTGAACTCGGGCAATTCAACGCACCAAAAGATAGTCTCTTGGCGCGGGTAGACTTTGGTTCTGATGAATCATGTGACGTCCGCCTGAAAGACGAGGACGACACGCCCCGGTTTCGCTGTTACCAAGCGGGAGCACTGATTCTTATTCGAAACCTCCGCGATCAACCTCTCTGGGTTAGAGGCTATCAGCTCGACTCGGATCGCCTCTTACTAATCCGACCTTCAGACGAAGTCATCGCAGGAGGATGGCGCTTAAATTACAACGATCTCATCTTCTTCTTGCAGGCTGAAGAAAAAGGTATTCCTCCCGCACTCTTTCTCATGGAAGAAGACGAGGAACTCACCCTGAGCCGAAACAAGTCACGTCCTGCTCTGGCCAAGATCGCCTTCGGTCATCGTGTCCACTTTACTCCACTTAAAAACGGATGTCTTACCGGCGGCTCACACAGCCCTCTCATCGCTGCAACCACCTATGACCTCGATTACCACGACGTGATTCGTGTCGGCGAAAAGGAACCCCTCGCGCTGGAAGCCCTGAGGCGTCTCACCCAACAAACTGGACAGCGATTTGTTCTTCCGGCGGGACGCCGAAAGGTTCGTGTTTCGAACGATCCCAATCGACTCTCAGGTGACAGCCTACTCGTCACCCCGGGTCTCGCTGGCCGCTTTCTTTTGGAGCTCGAGTTCGATCCAAAAACAGGGTTCGGAGAGATGAAAGTCATCGAGTCCACCGAGGCGATTCTCGTCAACGGCCAACAAGTTAAGGAGGAGCCCTTGCCGGATGGCTCGATGATTCGCCTGAGCAATCGCCAGGCCCTCCGCTGCCGCTTCTCCGACAACATTCTTGATGAAGAACGGAACCTCGTTCGCCATCTCGAAGTCGAGAATCTCAACCACAGTTTTTGGAAAGGCGGAAAGGCCATCGACAGTCTCTCTTTCCGCCTCGAGCGCAGTCAAATGATGTGCATCATCGGTCCTAGTGGAAGTGGTAAAAGCACCCTTCTCGAAATCTTGGCCGGTCAACGAAAACCAAAAAACGGACAGGTTAAACTGAATGGCATCTCACTCTACGACCGCCCCAAAAGGCTCGCGCCCTTGATTTCATTTATGCCGCAAGAAGATGCCCTGACCGAGCAGCTTACCGTTTACGAGCACCTCGTCCATGCTGCTGCCATCCGTCGGCCCCACCTCTCGATCGAATCGATCGAGAAACGCGTCAACTTCCTCGTCGGCGAGCTAGGACTGGAACGAATCGGGCATCGCCGGGTGGGCAGCCCTGAGTCCAAGAGTCTGAGCGGCGGTGAACGCTCCCGGCTAAATGCGGGGCTTGACTTAGTTGGTGGCGGTGAAATTTTCCTCTTCGATGAGCCCATCTCAGGGCTTTCCTCGAAAGATGCCGAAAACGTCGTCGATGCCCTCCACAGCTTCGCTCAAGACAAGATCGTGGTTGCCTCCCTCCACCGTCCCAGCGAAAAAGTCTTAGAAGCTTTTGATACGGTCCTCCTCCTCGACCGCGGCGGAAAAATGGCATACTTAGGACCGCCAAAAGATCTAGTAAATTACTTCCAACAAGCCTCCAGAGATTTACAGATCGAGCGTCAATCCGACCTCACCCCTCAGGGAGCCGACTTTGTTTTCGACATTCTCGAAAGCACAATGCTAAAGCTCAATACTCCTGGTAAAACGCGAAGACGTTTCCAGCCCGAGTTCTGGCAAGAAAGATTTGAGAACCACTGCGTGATGGATCATCTCTCACTCACAAAATCCAGTCCCAGCACTGGCGAACTGGATTTGCCAACTGCTGATGACCAGGTCGCAGCACCCGAACCTCCGGCTCACGGACGTCGCCAGAAGTGGATGATTTTTAAAACCCACCTAGCACGGGCCGCCAAATCAAAATTCCGGCACCGAGAAACCTTCAACTCCATCTTGTTGGAGGCTCCGCTACTCGCAGGACTGATCGGCCTAACCTTGAGAGCTTCACCCGATGGAAGCTACCAATTTCACTCGTCGCTTCATCTGCCCTCCTACCTCTTTCTAGCGGTAACGGTCGCGATGTTTTTCGGCCTCACCAATAGCGCGACCGAAGTCCTGCGAGATCGTCCGGTTTTAAGACGTGAGCGCAACTGCCGGCCGCACCCAATTCTTTATCTTGGCTCAAAGTTCGCAGTGCTGATTCTCACTGTAGCAGTGCAATCCGTGGTCTTTATCGCGGTTGCACACCAGATTCTCGATCTTCATCACATGTTTTGGAATCACCTCGGTTGGATGATTCTCACAGGATCCTGTGGAACTGCGCTGGCCCTGATGGTCTCGGTGATTTCGCGATCCGAGCGTACTGCCTTGGGATCCATTCCTTTGATCCTTGTTCCACAAATCCTACTCGCAGGCGCCCTCATTCCCTTCACCGAAATGAATCGCGGACTTTTTGTCGGTGGAGATGAAGGTCGTGATAAGGGAGGTGAACCGGTCCCTTCAGCCATCATGCCGCTACGCTATGCCTTCGAAGGCAGCATCGTGAGCCAAGCCACAGCTAATCGCTTTGAAAAAACACGTCGACCCATTCAGGATAAAATCGACACACTCAAAGACAAAAAAGAACTAGAGCCGTCAGAAGAAGATGAACTCAAAGAAGCCGGAGATAAGATCGGGGTCCTCTTTGCATCGGTTGCAAAAGACTCCTCTCAGGCTGACAGAATTCTAAGTGATCCGCTCGGGAAATTAAAACAACTTCAAGAAGAGGAGATGGCAGGGATTGAACCCGAACTCGATCGCGACACGCGCTCAGTTTCTCAATTCTTTGTAAACGAACGAGTCGAAAATATGGTGGACCTTGCTGAAACTCTGAGGCTCGATCGCAGGAGAAATGATCAACCCAATATTTTCTTAGCGAAGGAAAAACCACTGTTTGGTGTCAATCTGAGCACCCAATGGTATTGCCGAATCTTTTTGATATTCCTAACAACTGCTTTCCTTCTACCGGCAGCAAGCTTTCTCAACTACTCACTCACCCGGCGTTGAAGAACGCGAAAGCGTTGTTTCGAAGCTCCGGCGAATCGTAGTCAGCGCTTCGGAAGTCAATGGCCGGGCAACCATAAGCCCTGCGATCGAGTGCCCTTCCTTAGATTCCAGCGGGAGAATTTCTATCATTCGGTCCTTCGCAATCTTGATCTGAAGAAGCCCGCTAGATTCGCCTGCACCTTTGGTGATAGAGGCTAGCGTAAGTGACCTCGCTACTTTAATCAGCTTCTCGCTCCCGATTTCATCAAGAACAACCTCCCCCTTGGGATCGCAAACAAATGCTGCCAAAATAGGAGTCTGTTTTTTAAGCCAATCTGAAAATGTGCCTAGGGCACAAGGAAGCCCCAAAAGCGCTTGTTTTGCAGGAGCAGCCGAGGCAACCGGAGCTTGTTCTTTACGAAACGGAGTAGGTTGAACCGGCCGCTTGATCTCTTCAACAACGGATCGAGCTGGCTTAGGTTTGGGCGCAGCTTGAGAAAATGGACTGACTGGCTCGGAGGCCATCGATTGCACCGGCGGAGCAGAAGGAACGACAGGAGTCGGAATCGTGTCCGAGAGGGCGGGTTCTCCATCGAAGCCTTCGAAGCTCTCACCAAAAACTGATTCATGAGAAGGGATTTGTGACACCGGGGTTTTGGCAAGCAAACCTTCGGCAAGCGACCTGACTTCGTCCGGGTCGAGCCACTGACTCACAACTTCGTTCTCGCTCATAGTTCTAGGTTGGGATCGGAGGGCTAATGCGCTGCTCTAGTTCAAGACGGAGCTGCTCAAAAATCGCCAGAGTCTCTGCGCCTTCTGCCATCACCCCAACGGGTAGCCCCCTCGCGCTAGCTTGCACATAGAGATCGTTTCTGGGGATTTCAGTCTGCATCACCATTTCCTCTGGAAGAAGTCCCCGAAGGGCTTGGGCAGATTCTAGACTTTCGGACAGCTCCTTTTTCAACATGGTCAAAACCACTCCGAGGACCTGAAGGCTGGGATTGACAGCACGCATCCGAGTTAGTGCTTCCAGCATCTTGGGAACCGAACGAACACCAAGTGGTTCAGATTGCTGGGGCACCATCACCCCATTCGAAACTCCAAGAACATCGGCAGTCACACCAAATAACCCTGCTGCCGTATCAAAAATACAGACATCGTATTTCATGGCACGGATTTGTGAAACAAAGCCCCTGATCCGGTGGACGTTTCCCGAAACCGGACCACTCCCAAATTCGTAGGCGCTGCTCTGACCAGCCGCGACAAGACTGAATGTGGGAAGACGGGTAGGCACAATAAGCTCCCCAACATTCATGATTGGGTTCTCGAGAAAATCGTAAAAGCCCGAGAGATGGCGTGATTGGCGAGTCAAGGAGAGTCCAACCGAGCCCTGAGGGTCGGTATCGACAAGCAAAGTTTTACGCCCGCTGCGAGCAAAGGCATAGGCTAGATTAATGGAGAGAGTCGTTTTTCCGACGCCTCCCTTTTGACTGGTGATGGCTAGAGTGGTCACTGAAACAAATCTAAAATGAAATTCGGGAAACCTATTCCTGATTGGCCTCGCGCAATGGAACCATTTAGAAGCTCCTTTGTCTGGTCATTTTCTCTCTATTTCTTAATTTTAGGGGCCCCGCACTAGGGGCGATCCATCATGCGCACTTACTTTTCAATTCTGCCTCTCCTATTTTTCTTTCAGCTAACATCATGTTCGGATGAAAAAACCACGGAGAAGAAAGACAACGAAAAGGACTTTTTTTCCGGAGCCGCAATTACGAATATCGCTGGTGATTTTAAAAATGAAATGGCCACAGGCGAGACTGATTTCCTCAGATCTTTATCCACCCACCAGATCGCCTGGCAAAAATGGAATCACGAGATATTGGGGAAATCCAAGGACTCGCAGCGCCCAATCTTTGCCCTCTTGTGCTCCCCTCTGGGAAGCGCCTCACGCACTATCGTTGATGAGCTCAACGAGAATCAAGACCTCCGGGAAATGATCTCAAAGCAAGCGGTCTGCACCGTGATCGACTCATCTGTAAATCCCGAAATGGCTAATTTAGGATATCGTCTCTCCGAAGAATCCAAAAGAGGTGCCGCTTTTCCCATGATTATTTGGTTTAGCCATGAAGGCTCACCCATTGCTTCGGACCCCGTAGGAAACATCTCAGGGCGCGAGTTGAAGCTCATCGTTTCGAACCTCACAAACGTGGTCGAGCACCTCTGGACCAAATCCTCTCGATACACGGTTGAAAACAGCCGCAGCGAAAATGAAAAAAGACAGCTTCGCTTAGAACCAAACATCGAGGAACTTAAACAGCCGATAACGCGCAATGAACTCTTTCAAAAAGAAACCCGCCAACTTAGCTCTCTTTACAGCGTCGGAGACAAGAATCTCGATTTTATCGGTGGATTGATTCCCTCCAACAGCATTGAACTTCTCGCCATTGGATCACATTCGGCAAGCTTGACCGGAGAAGTTCGCGAGCAAAGCAGAGAAGCCGCCAAGGTAATGACCCGGGAGCTCACCTCGGGTGCTCTTAAGGATCAGCTGACAGGTTCTTATTTCTATGGGCGGCGAACGAGTGATTGGACGCTCCCCTTTTTCTCCAAAGACCTCCTTTCCCAAGCCAAAGTCGCCGCAACCTTAATGAAGGCTGGCAATCTTCTTGGTGATGAACAATTTACCAAGCAGGGACTAGAATTACTTGAGCTCCTAGAAGCCGAATGGCTTGTGAAAGAAATTTCTAGTAAAAGCCCAAAGGGTAACGCTGATATAGCCGGGGCGTTTCTCTGGGATTATAGGACTCTTAAAAAGATCCTCAATCCAGACGAGCTTGAGATGGCCACCATCGCATTTTCCCTCGAACCAACCGGTAATATTCCACTCGAAACCGATCCTCTTGGAGACTACTTCAACCTCAATTCACTTCGGGGTAAAACTTCCAACCAGGAAGTGGCCGACAAACTTCAACTTTCGGTGGAAGTCGCCTCAAAGGCCGTGAAGACCATTAAATCCAAACTGCTCACACATCGTAGGGAGCAAATTAACGTAACAAGGGAAGGCACCTTGACTGTTAAAGATCTAGCCTTGGTTTTAAGGGCGCAAATCCTAAGAGCCAATCATACTGGATTCCCAGCTCACTTCGACAAAGCGAAGACAACCGCAAATAGAATTTTATCCAATTACTGGAAACCCGAAAAAGGACTCGCCCGCATTACTGCGGATTTAACAATGGTCCCGGCAAGATGCCAGGACGCCATGGCAGTTTGTCGATCTCTGAACGAACTTTACCAAGCCACTCTCGATCAACGCTGGCTAAAAATCGCAACTGAAATCGCAGACCATACCATTCAGAAATTCGGCTTTTCAGGCAAGATTCTGACCGAACTCGCGCAAGAGGAACAGATTGTTCCTCTGAGGCAATTCAGTGTGAGCATGATTTTTGGTGAATCCACCCTAGGTATCTCTGATCAGACTTTGAGCCGACTTTACGCCCTGACCGGAAAAGAGGTTTATGGTGGCATTCTAGACGCCCACCAAAGATATATCGCCCGTCAGGCGAAAGGCAGCAGAGTGGTGTATCATACCGACTACATTTCATCATGTGCACTCGGTGATTCCGCTCTAGTGGCAGTTCTTCAGGGGGATATCGCCAGTGAACTTGGCAAGCAATTCGTCTCCACTCTAAACGCCCCAAAATATCTATCGTTCCTCACTATTCGTTCGGAATCCGCAAGCCCGCTTCTCACACCCCTCACCGGGCTTCCACCAGCCAAAGGCAAAGCTTCGGTTGTCCTGACTCGTGCCGGCGAAGCCCTCGGACAGGTCCCTACAATTGAGGAACTTACCGAACTTCTTGACTCAGTCATCTCCGGCGAGTGAGTGTCTTCTCGCCTCAAACTTTTTATTCACTCTATTCTATGAGCACCCGCACCGCATCACAGGCACGCAATACCGCCGAAACTAAGATCAAGCTCAGCCTCGATCTTGATGGTTCCGGAAAATCCTCCATTGCCACTAGAATTCCATTCTTTGATCACATGCTAACCCTCTTCTCACGTCACTCGCTCATCGACTTGAATGTCGAAGTCAATGGTGACGTGGAAGTCGACTTCCACCACACGGTAGAGGACACAGGGATCGTCCTCGGCGAGTGCATCAAGACTGCTATGGGAGACAAAAATGGCATTCGCCGCTACGGACACGCCTACGTACCAATGGACGAGACTCTTTGCCGCAGCGTGATTGATCTGAGTAACCGCCCGCAACTCGAACTCCGGACGCCTGAACAAACGGCAGATGCTCAGAACTTCCCCTTTACCCTCGTGGAGGAATTCTGCCGTGCCCTCGCTTCAAACCTTCGCTGCAACCTCCACATCGAGGTTCTTTATGGCCGCGACGGGCACCACATTGCCGAATCGATTTTCAAATCCATGGCCGTCGCACTTCGCATCGCTTCGGAAAATGATCCGCGCCGCGAAGGTATCCCATCCACCAAGGAAGTTCTCTGAATCGACATGAAACTCGGAATGATCGACTACGGTCGGGGTAATCTTCGAAGTGTCATCAACGCCTGCAAGGCCTTGGGCCATGACCCTACCTTGATTACCAAGCCCGAAGAGCTAGAACAATTCACCCACCTCATCTTCCCTGGCCAAGGATCCTTTGGAGACTGCATGGAAAGCCTGCACCGCCTGAGACTAGCTAAGCCGCTTCAAGAATGGATCGCGGCAGGAAGACCCTACTTTGGGATTTGTGTCGGCTTTCAGCTCCTTTTTGAGGCCAGCGAAGAATCTGTCAGTACTGCCGGACTGGGAATCGTCTCTGGATCCGTCAAACGATTCACCAGCAAAGACATTAAGATCCCTCACATGGGATGGAATGCCGCCCGCCACACGAAAGAAAACTCTCCTTACTGGGTGGATTTTGACGCCGCGCCCTACTTCTATTTCGTCCACTCGTATTATCCGGCTGGCGTAGACCCCAAAATCGTCTCCGCAACCTGCAACTACGGCGAGGAAACCTTCTGTGCAGCTATTGAGCAGGGAAACCTGTTTGCCACGCAGTTTCACCCCGAAAAGAGCCAACACGCCGGACTCAAACTACTCGAGAACTTCTTCAATGCCTGAATCACATGAGGTAACACGAAAAAAGCTGGTCGAATCCGCCCAGCTTCTTGAAGAAGTAGAATGAAAAAAGGGCCTTAAATCAGGCCTGCTTTTTTCAGAGTCACGTATGCCCCATTCTTGTTGATGGTCTTGAGCGCCTTGGCGCTAGCCTTCACGCGAACATATTTCCCGAGCTCAGGAACCCAAACTCGCTTGGTGTGAAGGTTCGGAGAAACTTTGCGCTTCACTGTCTTGGTGACGTGACGGCCAATGCCGCCCTTCTTCTTGGCCAAACCAGAACGGTGGATTTTACGTCCAACACGAACTTTAGAACCGCGGATGCTGCATACTCTTGCCATAGATCTTGAAAACTGGTGGATGGGTGAGATAGGCGAATTTCAGAATGGGTCAAGCCGTTTCCGGAAATTCCCTAAGGTTTTTCATTCCTATTATTTGACAGGATGAACTGGAAATCCCCTTTCAGGTATGATTTTCTCGCTCTGTGGCCGCTCCGATTCTCCTCGATTACTTAAAACAGCTCGAAAAACAGGGAGTCACCCATGTGGGAATCGACGACCATGCACGCTCGGTTCTTCGCGAGCTCTACACCCGCGGAAGTGCCCGCCGCCCCGCAGAGACCCATACAGTAAAACCCAGTCAACGATCACAATCAGACTCGATCGTCGCGCAAGGTAACACCGCAGCCGAAAAAATTGCCTCGCTCGCCACCATCGCCGAGACCTGGCAACCGGCACGCGCCCTTGGCAGCCTTCGGGATACCATGGTTTTCTCCGCCGGTAATCCCGAAGCTGATTTCATGCTCGTCGGCGAAGCCCCTGGATTTCAGGAGGAACAAAAACGCGAACCTTTCGTCGGCCCGGCCGGAGAAAAGCTCAATCAAATCCTCAAGGCTATGGGGCTCGCACGCGAAAAAGTCTATATTTCCAATGTTTGTAAATTCCGGCCCGCCACCCGGAACCAGACCACCAACAACCGCAAACCCTCTCCCGAAGAAATGGCAACCTCGCTTCCATTCGTGAAGGCCGAGATTGATATCGTGAAACCCAGCGTCATCGTTGCGCTCGGAGGCAGCGCTGCTCAAGGCCTGCTCGTCTCGGATAAACCAGTCGGCCAACTGCGTGAATCTTGGCACCAATTCCAAGGCATCCCTCTCCGTGTTACCTACCACCCTTCTTATCTTTTGAGACAAGAGGACGGACCCGGCGAAAAGCGCAAGGTCTGGGAGGATATGCTCGCCATCATGGAAAAACTTGGACTTCCAGTTTCCGAAAAACAACGCGGCTACTTTAAAGCGTAATCAACTCTGGCTGAAATAAATCATTCCCGCGATTCCTGCCGTGAAGCAATAATAAGCAAAATACTCCAACTTCCCGCGCTTCACCGCCCCCATCACGACGTAAATCGCAAACAACCCTACCAAACCAGCCACAATCGCTCCAGCAACATAGGGGCCGTTAAAACAGGAACTGAGAGCTCTCACGAGAGATCCCGTCTGTTCCATTTGCTCCTTAAGAGTCAGCACAAATCCGCCAACGATAGCCGGGATCGACATCAGGAAGGAAAATTCTGCGGCCTTCTCCGCCTTAACCCCGCTTACTAAGCCAGCCGCAATTGTCGAGCCAGAGCGGGAAATCCCGGGCAAAATGGCGCAAGCCTGTCCGATTCCCATAATGATAGAACTCTTAAGCCCCAGCTTGGCGGCTTTCCCTTTCAGTATTCTTGGAACAAAGAGGATGAATCCCGTCACAATCAAAAGACCTGACACAAAAACCGGCTTCCCTGGTGCAGCATCGAAGAAATCTTTAAACAACAACGCCGCAATCACAGCCGGAACTGTAGCCACCCCAAGCCAAACAATCATCATCCGGTCTTCCTTCATCTCACTATTGAAAAGTGACAAAATCAATCGCCACAAGCTCTTCTGGAAGAAGATCAGCACGCTAACCAGGGTTCCAAGGTGGAGGATGATTTCGAAAGAAAGATTCGGCTGATGCTCTGCTCCCACGTCCCGAATCCCGAGTAGATACTGGGTTAGCACAATATGCCCCGAAGACGACACGGGAAGAAACTCCGCCAATCCCTGCACAATACCCACGATAATCGCCTTCCAAACTTCCATACTACACTTGAGCATTAACCTCCCTCTCCCTACCCGGCAAGCCCCACATCACCTCCTCAAAAAATTTATTTCGCATTTCCCGATCTCTCAGGTATGCTGATGCTATGAAAGCAACACTTACATTGTTCGCCCTCGTCTCACTTCTTACCTCCTGCACCCAGAAAGGCAAACCTGTCGCTCCAGCAGCCAACACCGGCAACCAGTATGGAGTCCCAAATGCCGGAGCTCCCGGAAGTTACAATCCACCCTACCAGCCAATTGACCCGATCAATCCTCCAGCAGCTCCACTGCCCAACCCCTACGGAACACCTCCCGTCGCAATCCCACCTTACACCCCCCCAACCGCCACTGCAGCGGAAGCCACCTCACCCGATTTGAATGGGAACGTTTACACCATCAAAGCTGGAGATTCTCTTTGGGGGATCGCACGAAAATTTGGAAGCTCTGTAAGCGCTGTCAAAGAAGCCAACGGCATGACTAGCAACACTATCATTGAAGGACGCAGCCTCATCATCCCTGGACGATAAACAATAGGATCACGAACCTTTCATTAATGGGTGGGCCAGACTATTCTCTGGCCCACTTTTTTGTACCAATGAAACTTCTCCTGACATCCCTTCTCGCGCTCATTCTTCCCACCCTTGCCCAAGAAAAACCGAACGAAAAAGAAAAGATTCTCGAAGCCCTCCTGAACGCACCTGATCGGGCCTCACTAAAACAAGCAATCAAAACGGGAAAAGCAGCCGGTCTCCCAGACCAAATATTTCTTGAAGCTCGCTTTATTTTTCTTGTGAACGAAGACGATCGCGCCGCGCTCGCTGCAATCGCGCCGGAGCTTGAAGGACACCTTCCAAAGTTTTCTCCAGACGACACCATGCTCTTTGCTGTCAAAGAAGATTTCGCAAGCATCGTAGAATACACTAAGGCTCTCGCCGCCCTTCAAAAAAACGACACTGCACTTTTCAAAAAGCATATTACCGAAGCTTTTTGGCTAGCCCCTTCCCACGCTGCCCAATTCGCGCCCTTAATCGATGAGATGCGTACTGAGGAAGCCATGAAAAAAATCACTCTGGATCTCAACCTGAAATTCAAGAACCAAAAATCGAAGGGAGAGTCGACGTCTTTGAAAAGCATCGTCGGAGAATCACCAGCTTTTCTCATTCACTTCTGGAGTCCTTGGGTGAACCAGTCCATGGCAGCGATGGATGAATTTTTCACCATTTCCACCACCCTCATCAAAAATAAAATCCCCGTGGCCTCCATTCTTTTAAGCAGCACAAGTGAAGCCAGAAGAGATGGCGATGACTTTCTTGCTACAGAAGAAAAAAAGAGTTTAGGTCACTGGCTCGTCGATGCTGAGAAGTCATCGTTGGGTTCGTTAATGCGCGTTTCCTCTTTTCCAACTGTTGTTTTGGTATCACACGAAGGCAAAATCCTCTTCAACGGAGACCCTGCTGATCACCGGCTTTGGGAGATCTTGACAGGGATCAATCCGGAAATCACCCCATATAAGATAGATCCCGTACTTCCAAAAACGGATCCAAAAACCACTCCATCTCCAAAAAATGGCAAATAACGCCAAAAATATTTGATCAAAAGCATGTGAGATTAAACTTGAACTATTGTCCTGTATTCGGCTTTCTTCTTTAAACCAGTTCATTAGACACTAGTGCCTCGATACGATAAACCATCTCCTCAAGAGCTTCACGCCCTCGCCATTCTCTGGAATGAGGGTCCAAGTACAGTAGGGTTCGTACATGAAATAATGAATAGTGATGGCGCCGATCGCACCTACACCACCACCCTCGCTGTCATGCGCAACCTCGAGAAAAAGAATCTCGTCGTTCGGAATACCCAAGGGCGGGCACATGTCTACGAGGCAAAGGTAGGCCGCGAAAGTATCCTCAAGCCCCGCTTGCAGGACCTCGTTCAAAACAGTTTTGGAGGAAGCCTTGGACAGGCAATCCTCTCCCTAATCTCAGTTGGCGTCATGACGCCCGAAGAGAAAACCGCGGTAACCCGCGTAATTAAACAGCACAAA
>JAQWSX010000029.1 GCA_029242935.1 Akkermansiaceae bacterium | reverse complement strand
TCCCAAAACAATATCAAAGTCTTCAACTTCCGCTGCAAAGAGAAAACCGGTGGATCGATTTGGAGAATATAGGTTGGAGAGGTTACTTCGCTCCACAGTCTTGATCTCTTTTGAAGTCGCATACCACTCACCACCGAAATCAATTTTAGTGAGACCGTAAGCTATCGAAGGCTCATTGAAAAAAAAGATATCCTTGGACTCATAGCGAATGATCAATTCGTCAAAATCGCCATGTCTGATTTTGGTATCATTGAATCCACCCTCTTCTAAATTGATCCGTCCGTGTATTTTCCAGCGGTCAAGGAACTCAACCGAGGCACCTATCCGAAACCGCCGCAATTCTTGGCCATAGCCACTGAAATCGCGTCCCCGGTCAGAGCCGTCAGAATAAGCCCACTGCTGTTGATATCGGCCAAAAATCTTAATTTTCTGAACATAAGGGTTATTCTTTTTCTTCACATCATAGAGCGTTCCAAAATCCTGCAGAGTCTCACACCAATCGCCTGGGCCCTTTTTCTTTTTTGTCTCGGAATGCTCCGCTGAAACTCCCCCGGCCTGAAGAGCCAGAGGCCCCATAGTCAAAGCCGAACCCGCTAGTAATAAAAATCTGTGTATCATTGAGGTGGTTACAATCCTTCGCACGCGAGCCAATCTGCGGCGGGAGCGCTATGAAACCACAGGGAATCCTGTTTTCCAAACTCATTTTAACTTCACAAATCTCACCTTAACAAAACACCCTAGCCCCAGTAACGCTCACGATCTTCTTTTCGGTCAAAGTAAAAAAGCCTTGGGCTGAAAGCCCAAGACCTTGGTTCAAAAAACTAGTGAAGGAGATCGAGACTACATCAGCCCCGTCCGCAGCAATCCTACCAAAACCCCTTGCACCACAAGCTCGCGAGCCGGCATCAAATCTGGGAAATTTTCGTTCTCAGCGCGAAGAAAAGGACGGCCATTTTCCAATACAAAACGCTTCAAGGTTGTTTCGCCATCGATCAAAGCGGCCACGATGTCCATGTGTCGTGGCTCCCGAAACTCGAGTACTACAGTATCACCATCACAAATATGGGCGTCGATCATCGATTCCCCACGAACTTTGAGAGCAAAAGTGCGAGCATTCCGTGGGATTCCGAGCGAAGCAATGTCAATGGAGATACAACCTTGTTTCTCCTCCTCTACCGCTTCCGCCATACCTGCTGCAATCGACCCGTATATTGGAATATCGATAACTTCCTCACGTTCCAAATCCTCAGGAAAAACCACTGCTCTTGCCTTACCTGCTAAGCGAACGATGACCCCCTTTTTCTCAAGCGCCCGCAAATGGCTCATTGCCGCGGTTTGGCTTGCAAAACCAAAATGCGCCTGAATTTCACGAGTGGAGGGCATCAGACCATTCTTGTTTTGAGATAACTTGAGAAAATCTAACAGCTGTTGCTGCCGCTGAGTGAGTTTGTGAGCCATATGAGACTATTGTTTCAATGAACACTATTTGTCCAGTGAGAAATATCACTTTCCCTACCCTTGTTTAGCTAACAGCCTCTTGAAGCTGGATTGATTTCAGGTCAGCCCTCTTCAAGAAACACACCACCTTGCTCAAGCCACTCGGGAAATCACTCCTCCTTTGGAACCGATTTTTTTTCGCGCCTCGAGCCGGTTTTCACCTTATGACTCGCGTCGTGAAAAAGTGGACCCATCAAGATCGTATCATTGCCCCTTCCCTCCTCGCCGCCGACTTCGGCAGAGTCGGAGCTGAAACCTCCCGCGCCATTAACGCCGGAGCGGACTGGATGCATCTGGATGTCATGGACGGACAGTTCGTCGATAACATCTCTTTTGGACCGGCGATGATCCAAGCCGTTCATGAGACCAATGATATCTTTCTCGATGTGCACCTCATGATCACTCGGCCGGATCACTATCTGCCCCGGTTTGTCGCGGCTGGAGCCGACCTCATCACGGTTCATGTCGAACCGGAAGCAGACCACGACGTTACCACTACGATAAAAGCCATTCGTGAAGCGAATTGCCTTGCCGGCTTAGCGCTGAACCCAGCGACGCCCTTTGAAGCTGTTCTCCCTTTTCTGGAAGATATTGATCTCCTCCTTGTAATGACGGTTGTGCCCGGGTTTGGTGGCCAGTCGTTCATGGAAGAAGTCATGCCCAAGGTCGAAGCCGGAGTAAAACACCGGGCCGAAAACAAGCTAAACTACCATATTGAAGTGGATGGTGGGATTGGCCTCGAAAGCGCCGCAATAGCGAGAGCCGCAGGTGCCAATGTCTTTGTTGCCGGATCATCCACTTTTGGCGCTCCTGACATGGCCGCAGCAGTTCAGGGCATCCGGGAAGCATAAAGCACGGGCACTTCTAGCCTTTGACATCGATTCCGGAATACCGTAGTTTCCTCCCATCATGCACTTTCGTCGATTCGCGACACTACTCTTCGCAATTTCTTCATACGCAGGGGCGATAGAGCCGACCAAATTTCGTATCTGGACTTCTAAGAGCGGGAGCAAAATTTCCGCCCAAGCTAGCGAAATGACCCAGAACGGTTCGATCCAACTGATCACAAAGGACGGCCGCGAGCTCACCTTGGGAATCGACGAGTTTTCAGAAAAAGATCAGGGATTTCTAGAACAACATTTCAAAAAAAAGGAGCTCCAATTCGCTGCGAATGCCGGGACTTTGGAAGGACCTGTCGAGGCAGACGCCGGCACGTCTTACTTCGTTTACATCCCAAAAAATCTCGACCCCGAAACTCGCGCTCCTGTGATGATTTGGACCCAGTCCGATGGCGCCAAGCAGGAAACCTTGCAACGCTTTACTGAAGCTGCCGATGTTCTTGGAATGATCATCGCAAGCCCGATCGAGGCTCGTCACGAGGGTCAAGTCACACTGCTTAACAATTTTTCCCACACCCGGAATGTTCTCTCAGATGTAAAACGCCACTACAAGATCAACGGCCATGGTATTCACTTTGGCGGTGATAAAAGCGGCGGAGCCGCTGCCTTCCACAATTCACTTAAGATCCAGAGCGCCGGCACCTACACGGTTTCGGGATATTTTACTCCAAACATGACCGGAGCAAATCAGGGTCACCATTTTTTGGCAGGTAGCACAAATAGCAGCCAGCGCTACATGACCGCTTATGCCGCCGCAAAGTTTGATGAGGACGCCACTCACAAGCTCTACCTTGGTGCACGTGAGATGCCCGATTCCCGGGACATCACAATTGGCATGATCTGGATGTATGCCCAAGGTCTCTATGAAAACGCCACACGAAGGGGCGATGAAATCGACACATTCGAAGAGCGGGTTCTTCCATGGCTAGAGGAGCTTGCCCTAAACTCGAAAGGACAGGCGGCCTACCTGACCCGCATGCTGACCTCCGATTGCACGCTGAAGGGCCACTTCAAACAGGAAATCGAAAAGCTTCATGCCCAACTTTTGCAGAGCCAGGAAGCCGTAGCCCATATTCAGGGAACAGATGCCCTTGATATTTTTTCCGAGACCCAACTTGCCCGATACGGAAGCCACTTCAAACCACTGACCGCGCATAGCCCGAAAAAATTTGTACGCATGATGGCGAAGCTCGAGAAGACTTACCAAAAATCCGAGAAACTTAAGCCGGTCTTAAAAGCGCTTGCCGAGCCAACTCACCGATAAGCGGGCGGATTCGATCTAGAGCCCGCGGCCCTTGTTAAAGCGAGCCACTTCTCGCTGAGCCTCACGAAGCTCGGTCTTCTTCTTAAGATCTTGTCGCTGGTCGTTGTGCCCCTTACCTTTTCCAAGGCCAAGCTGAACCTTCACGCGCCGTTCCTTAAAATAGAGTTTGAGACAGATCAAAGTGAAACCCTTTTGCAACGTGGCTTGAGAAAGTTTCAAGATCTCGTTCTTGTGAAGGAGCAGTTTACGAGGCCGCTTTGCCTCGTGCTGAAAAAAGGCTCCGGCCGTTTGCCACGGCTGAATGTCACAACCATAAAGCCAGCACTCGCCACGCTCGATCCGCGCGAAAGACTCGGTGATACTCACCTTCCCCTCACGGATCGACTTCACCTCGGTCCCACGTAGAACCAGCCCTGCTTCAAAAGTCTCCGTGATATCGTAATCACGGCGCGCTCTTTTGTTAGTAGCTACCTCTTTCGACATGACACGTATAATTGCGTCTGCCCCGGAAAAAGCAGACCGACTTTAGGAATCCGTCCCTTCAATAAGCTTGATCTTACCTTCAATGATTTCGGTAAGAGCAATATCGGCAAAACCCATGCTGGGAAGTGCCTCGATCAAAGGGGAGCGGCCCTGATTCAATTGAGTCACGCGCTTCGACACGAGGTTGATGAGCACGAGGGGATCGGCGACAATTTCAGAAGCCTTTTCGACAAGATCGTTTTTCATAGGGATCGCACTGGAACGGGGAGGAGGAGTAGGTGCTTCGAACGGAACGATATTGTCTGCATCCATAACTCCAAAGATTAACAAGCGAAGATTCACCTGCGAGCGCAGTGGAAAACCACAAAACAACCTCGATGGCAAGCCCAATCTATCTCTGAATTTCCTTAGAATTCGAGACCCACCCGAACTCCATACATTTTAGGGTCACCGACAACTCCTGCCGCGATCTGATTGTTCATGAAGCTGTAGTAATCTTGGTCCGTGAAGTTACGGGCAAAAATCGCCGCATTCCAACTCTCTCCTTGATACCCAAGCTGCGCGTCCAACACCGCGTAAGATCCTTGGCGGTAGTCGTCATTGTTGTTCTCATCGAAGAAGGTGGCACCCACGGCGCGAACACCGGTCTGGGCGAAAAAGCCATACTCGAAATCACATCGGACGATCATTCCCGCCGTAAACTCCGGCAAAAACGGAACATCGTTTCCAGATAAATTTTCGCCAAATGGCGAAGCGGCGGTGTGCTTCTTGAACTCAATCTGGTTCCAACCTGCACTCGCCTGAACGGTCAATCCGCTCACTGGCTTCCAGAAGACTTCGCCTTCAATACCAAGGGCCTCTACCCGGTCGGCGTTGGCAATGATGAAGTCAGTGGTCTCCGGAATGCTCTGGTTGAGCTGGTAGTCGTCGATCCGCTTATAATAACCCCTGACCTCCGCACCGACTGATTGATCGAAACTTTGATAACGAACCCCGATTTCAATTTCCAAAGACCGCTCTTCATCAAAACCCGTGGTTGCCGCGTCATCACTAAAAGCCGTAAAACCCTGTGGTTTATATGAAAGTGAAGTTCTCGCAAAGGCAGTCGTCTCGGGCCTCAAAGCATAGCTCGCTCCAAGAGAGGGCGAGAAATAGACCCCATCGCTTTCGCTGGCGAAAGCCGGCGGGAGAGGCATGAATCCTCCACCTCGCTGGGTTTTACTCCGGCTGATTAAATTATCAACAGACTCAAGACGGCCGCCCACTTCGACAGTAAGATTCTCGATCGGATCCCACTGAACGTTTCCAAAAAGCGCAACACTCTCTTCCTCAACGTAAAAGTTTGTGAATTGATTTGCAGAGATGTTACCGAAAAGAGGGAAAACCCGATTGGCCACGCCCTGGTTATCTTTGTTCAGGTAGGCCAATCCACCGAGCCACCTGACCTCAGCATCTTGATCGGACTGAAGACGGTATTCCTGACTGAAAAGATTTTGCTCCTGCCTAATTGATGACCTAGAGAGATCAAATGCCGACAAATCAAGGTCCACGATATTCGGTCCGAGCTTCCAATTCGAGTAGGCGGTGTTGAACTTAAAATCTCCCCATCCGAAATCCTGATCGAGGTGCATCGAAAGCTGAAAGCGGTCAATTTCGGTCACCCCCGGAACGTTGCTGGCCACCTTAAAAGGATCTTTGACAAGTTGCGAATCAACAAACTCTCCAAAAGGCGAATTCACTCCCGGCAACGCCGACAGCCGCTGACTTCCGTCACGCGTCCGCTCATACATGAAGCGAAAGCGCATTTCGAAGTCCTCGCTTGGATTGTAGTAAAGGCTACTCAAGGAGCCAAACTGCTCACGGGTGTCGGTCTCACGACCGAGAGTGATATTATCAACAAACCCGTCCCGCTCTTTCAGGTAAGTTTGAAACGCGTACGACCAATTCTTGTCGAGAGGTCCACTGGAACGAAAACGCAAGTGGGTGAGGTCATAGCTACCATGCTCGACGCTAAGCCTATGCTCATACTCCTTGGTCGGGCCGGGCGTTCTCAGCTCCATCAGACCACCCACACCATTACGCGCAAAGCGGGACCCCTGGGGTCCTCGGTGGAGCGTGAAAGACTCCAAGTCAAAAAACTCGGTCGAGTATCCCAAAACATCACCGTATGGAACATCATCCACCACCATTGCAACACCTGCGCCTCCAAAAAACAGAGTATTTGTGGAACCGCGCATCCCGATAACATCACCATACCCAGCCGAATCGGAAGCAACCGATGCAAATCCCGGAAGATAACCAAGAAGCTCGTTTACGCGCTCTGCATCAAAAGTTTCTACCGCAACGTTCCCAACCGAATCCCCCTCCACAACTAGGGGTTTTAAAAGATCCTGAGCATTCAACAACCCACCAATCAACAAGATGTTCAGGCAAAATTTAATTTGTTTCATAGACGCCAAATCCTCTCTAATTTTCATGGGACGTCAACCAAGAAGGCTTGATAGATCTAGCGGGCAGGTTAAACACCGACGTTAACAGATTTCACCATGATCCGTTCCTTTCCTCTTCAAGTCGTCACTCTGTCGCTCTTTGCCCTTCTCAGCTCATGCTGCGACCGCAAACTTTACTCCTTTCTTCCGGAGCAAAAAGCTGAGCCCAAGCCAGAGACTCCCCAAACCCAAGATCCCACATGAAAATACTCCTCTTCCTCGCCTTCGCCGTCACCTCCATCTTTGCAACCGCTGCGAAGAAACCCAATTTCATCATCATCTTCACCGATGATCAAGGCTACGGCGACCTCGGCTGTTTTGGCTCCACCAAAATCAAAACGCCCAACATCGACCGCCTCGCTAAAGAAGGACGTAAGTTTACCAACTTCATGGTCGCCTCACCGGTCTGCTCACCTTCACGCGCCGCCCTCCTGACCGGCTGCTATCCCAAGCGTGTCAGCATGCACCAGCACGTCCTCTTTCCCTCATCCCAAAAAGGACTCAATCCCGAAGAGCACACCATCGCTGATCACCTCAAAGGCCAAGGCTACGCCACCGCTTGCTTTGGCAAGTGGCACCTTGGCCACCACCCCGAAACTCTTCCGACGAGCAACGGCTTCGACACCTATCTCGGCATTCCCTACTCGAACGATATGAATCACCCCGATAACAAGGGGAAACCCAAGGGTGGCTGGGCCGGAATGGACGACCTTTGGAAAGACCCTGAGTCCACTCTCACCAAGTGGAAAACCCCTTTGATGGAGAATGAAAAAATCCTCGAAGTCCCCGTCGACCAACGCACTGTCACTCGTCGCTACACCGACAAATCAATCGACTTCATTACGACAAACAAGGACAAGCCCTTCTTCCTCTACCTCCCCCACTCAATGCCCCACATTCCGCTTTACGTGCCGGATGAAATCCGCAACCCAAATCCCCTCAACGCTTACACCAACGTCATCGAACACATCGACGCCGAAGTCGGCCGCATCGCCGACCTCCTTCGCAAACTCAAGCTCGAGCAAAACACCTATCTGATCTTCACAACCGACAACGGACCGTGGCTCCAGTTCAAACATCACGGTGGATCCGCCGGACCACTTCGCGAAGGCAAAGGCACCACCTTTGAAGGCGGACAACGCGTTCCCTGTGTCATGTGGGCTCCCGGTCGCATCCCCGCCGGCACCAACTGTGACAAACTCTGCGGCACCATCGACCTTCTCCCCACCATTGCCGCGCTCACTAAAACCCCTCTCCCGAAGGAAAAGAAAATCGACGGCCTCGACATTTCAAAACTCCTCGCCGGCAGCAACAAAAGCCCCCGCAATGAGTTCATCTACTACACCTCGCGCGGCGACCTTGAAGGCCTCCGCCAAGGAAAATATAAACTTCTCATCAAGAAAAATCGCCGTCGCAAAAACCAACCCGCGAGCAACGGACAAGTCATGCTCTTCGACCTTGATTCTGATCTCGGCGAGAAAACCAACCTCGCGGAAAAACATCCCGAAATCGTCGCCAAACTAGGCGTTCGCATGAAGGAACTGGACGCCGAGATCGCCAAGAACCAGCGCCAGCCCTGGCTCAAAAAGTAGCCGGGTGAAATTCACCTCACAAAGAATCCTAGGGCTGCCCTTTCGGGTCAGGTTCCTCCCCTTTGATTAGCAGCACCGCTTGACGCGCGAGACGCCGACCAAAGAGATCGTAGCCTTCCTTTGTATAGTGCAAGTCATTGTGAGGATTTCCCTGCTTCTCTTTGTTATTGGTGTCATCGGTATCAACCCACGAACCGCGGGGATCGTCCTTGGCAACTTTCACTTGAGCAGCTCGCACTGCTTCCCAATGATCACTTGTCGAAAAATCACTGAGTCTGCCAATCACGAAATTCATGTTAGGCGTATCGAGGTCTTTACGCAAATTGGCGATCAGAGTGTTCATGCTTTCTTCGTAAGCAGCCGAAAGTTTCTCCTTGGCATCACGCTCCCCCTGCATCCAGAGAAAAGTGATGGTCTTTGGCTTCTTAGCCAAGATACTGGCGCGAGCCGCCTTCAAGGTCTGATCATAAAAGGCACCCGGATCGTTCTTGGCAGGAAGTTTATTCTTCGCCGAAATCTCGTCGAAGGTCTTCACCCACTTCCGGATCGGCTGTCCGCCTTTTGCGAATTTGACGTGTTGAATATCGTCGTTCGACAAAAGCTTTTTAAGTTCGGGTAAAAAAGCCTTCTCCGGCTTTAAACCCGCCATATTCGACTGGCCAGATAAAATGAAGAGGTGAACCTCGCCCGCAAAAACAGCCGAGGTCAAAGAGAAAAAAAGAAGAAGTCGCTTCATAGGACGTCAGAGTAAAGACAGAAACTATTTCACTTCTCGGATTTTAATATTCCGGAAGGAGACGACGTTCCCATGATCTTGGAGGCAGAGATACCCCTCAGTCGCTTTACCAAAATACTTGAACTTCCTAAACTTCGAAGCTGCCACCTTCTTATTCCAATCGTCTGAGCCTTTAACATATTCGACATATTTCGTTCCATTCATCCATTGCACGCACTTCTCAGGCGTGATCAACACCTTAAGGGTATTCCACTCGCCGGCCGGCTTGGTCGCATCAACGCCCTTTGCCGGACGGTAAAGTTGATAAAGCCAGCCTGCTTTCTGAGGATCGTGCCCGTCGACGTTGTCTTGGATCTGGATTTCGGGACCGGTCTGCCATGGACTAGACTCCGTCTCCTTCACATGAAACATCAGACCGGAATTGCCACCCTTGGAGATCTTGTAATCAACCGTAAACTCAAAGGCTCCATACTCCTTCTTCGTGATAATATCACCACCACCTCTGCCACTCAGGGTCAATATCCCGTTTTTAATTATCCACTTCGAAGAAACACTCTCTTTCTTATAATTTCGAAAGTGCTCGGTCGATTTTCCATCAAACAACAAGGTCCATCCCGCTTCTTTTTCAGTAGCGGTCAGCTCGTTGGCTTTATGGTGATCGGCAACGAGCGGAAGAGTCAACAGGAGGAAGGCAAAAGCTTTCATGGCGGAAAGCCTAAAAGAAGTCTTCCCCCATTCCAAGCCCCAAGAAGACTAACCGGCAGGCTGCACCTCAACCCTGAAAAAGACCTTGGCGAGATCAAGAGCCCCAGTCTCGCTGAGGTCAAATCCCACCTTCCTTGTTTCACCACCATCCGCGGCGGCTCTACTCCTGACAATTTCTTCCATTACTCAAGCAAACTTCCCCCTTGATGCCAAACCTCCAAATGACAGACTCTCCTTCATGTTCGTTCGAGCTCTCCTTTTTCTCTGCCTGACTCTCCCCGGCCAAGCTGATTGGCCCACCTTCCGCGGCCCAACAAATGACGGTCACTACCCGGTTGCCTCGGAAGGAAAAGTCCACGGCTTCCCCACCGAATGGAGCGAAGACAAAAACATCGTTTGGAAAACTCCGGTCACCGGTCGCGCCTGGTCGACCCCCGTAGTCATGGGCAACCAAGTCTGGGTCACCAACGCCACCCCCAATGGCAAAAAGATGTATGCCGTTTGTCTCGACAAAACCACCGGCAAGAAAGTCCACGACCTCCTCCTTTTCGAGAACGCCGATCCCGAGCCTCTCAGCAACCACGTCAATGGCTACGGATCCTGCTCACCTGCCATCGATGCCGACCACGTTTACATCCACTTCGGTAGCTACGGCACCACCGCTCTTGATCGAAAAACCGGCCAAGCAGTCTGGGAACGCCGCGACCTTCCCTGTCAGCACTTTCGTGGCCCTGGCTCATCCGTCGTTCTCCACAAAAATCTCGTCATCCTCAGCATGGACGGAGTCGACGAACAGTATCTCGTCGCGCTGGACCGCAAGACCGGTAAGAACGTTTGGAGAACCGAGCGTGGCACCGACTTCGGCGACGTGGAGGCCGATGGCAAGATCCGGGGCGGCGGGGATTTCCGCAAAGCTTACTCCACTCCAAACTTCGTCACTCTGAACGGAGTCCGCCAGCTCGTCTCGCCTGGAGCAAAGGCCTGCTACTCATACGATGCCGATACCGGCAAGCAGCTCTGGAAGATTCTTTACAAAGGCTTCTCCAATGCCGCCGCACCCGTCTTTGTCGGCAACAACATGGCGCTCATCAACACCGGCCTTGGCAAACCCCATCTCCTTGGCGTCAGACTGGATGAGAAGACTCAAGGTGATATTACCAAAAGCCATATCGAATGGGATATCTTCAAACGCATTCCAGGTCGCTGCTCACCCGTAGTGATTGGCAGCGATGCCTACTTCACCTCCGAATCCGGCATCCTCAGCGTCCTCAACTCTGAAAATGGACAAATTGAAAAATACAAAGCCCTCAAGACCGCATTCTCGGCTTCCGGGGTTTATGCCGACGAACACCTCTACTTCGCCGACGAAAAAGGGAAAACCTTCGTCGTTAAACCCGGCCCGGAACTGGAAATCATCGCCACCAATCAACTCGACGACGGCTGTATGGCCTCACCGGCCCTCAATGGGAAAGCCATTTACCTGCGCACCAAATCGCACGTTTATCGGATCGAAAAAAAATAATCCCATGGGGGAAATTGAGTGACCTGCCAAGCGGCCTTACGATTGAGTAACCCGGTCACAACCGCAGAATTAGATTCTATCACATCCTGCCTTCCGAGAAGATTGATCTCGTAATCGAAGAGATCGGTTTGACCTTGCTCTGACATCCGGCTCCGACAACCTTCAACGTATGCGGAATTTGCTCTCAGTCTTTTTTTCTCTGCCCCTCCTTGCGGCAGATAAACCCAACATCCTGTTCATCCTCGCTGATGATCTAGGAATCAAAGACCTCTCCTGCGAAGGCTCTACCTTCTATGAGACCTCACACATTGACTCGATTGCCAACAGCGGTATGCGCTTTACCAACGGCTACTCCACATGCCAGGTCTGCTCGCCCTCTAGAGCATCCATCATGTCCGGACAATATCCCGCCCGCATCGGCATCACCGACTGGATCGGCGCCGCCACCGGGATGAAATGGAAACGCAATGACAAGATCCTTCCTCCGGAGAATGGCTCCCGCCTCCCCGCGAAGATTACGACCGTTGCCGAAGCGCTTAAGTCCGGTGGATATCGCACTTTCTTTGCTGGAAAATGGCATATCGGCGGCGAAGGATCCGGCCCCGAAGACCACGGATTCGAAGTGAACAAAGGAGGGTATTACTCGGGATCACCACGCGGCGGATATTTTGCTCCTTTCAACAACCCAAAACTCAATGACGGCCCTAATAGCGAAGCCCTTCCGACCCGCCTTGCCAGGGAAACCAACAACTTCATTAGCCAAAAGAATTCAAAAAAACCTTTCTTCGCTTTCCTGTCTTTCTACTCCGTTCACGGCCCCATCCAGACCTCGCCCGATCTCTGGGAAAAATATCGTAAAAAGGCCACCGCGGCCGGCCTCACCACCGAACGGTTCAAGAACGATCGCACCCTTCCTGTCCGCCAGGTGCAAGACTGCCCGATCTATGGCGGCATGATGGAGTCTATGGACAACGCTGTCGGTCTTGTCATGAACAAACTCAAGGAGCTTAAGCTCGAAAAAAACACCATTGTAATTTTCACTTCAGATAATGGCGGGGTTTCTTCAGGCGATGCTTTTGCTACGGCCTGCCTTCCCTTACGTGGCGGAAAAGGGCGCCAATGGGAAGGTGGTATCCGTCAACCCTACTACATCGTCGCACCTGGAGTCGCCAAGCCCGGATCAACTTCCAGCCAATTTGCAACCGGAACTGACTTCTACCCCACTCTCCTTGAACTCGCTGGACTCGAACAGCTCCCGACTCACCACATCGATGGCATCTCGCTTGTCCCCGCACTCAGAGGCGGTCACTCCGAGCGCGTTCTCTACTGGCACTACCCTCACTATGGAAACCAAGGCGGGGAACCGTCTGGCATCATTCGCGATGGCGCCCACAAGCTCATCCGCTACTACGAAGACGGACACGAGGAACTCTACAACGTCAAAGAAGACATTGGCGAAACCAAAGACCTGGCCATAGAACACCCAGATCTCGTCAGGAAACTCTCGGCGAAACTCACCGCCCACCTCACCGAAGTCGGAGCAAAAATCCCCCAGCCCGACCCTCGTTTCAACGCCGGGAAAAAGGCGCAACAGATCAAATCACTTCACACCAAAAAAAAGACTCAACTGGAAAAACAGCACGCTAATTTTCTAAGGCCCGGCTACCAACCCAACAAGACCTGGTGGGGCTCGGTTCAAACCAAAGACTAATACGAGAAACCTCGGTAGCGACAGAGTCGGCAAAAGACTCCGCAAAAATCTAGACCTTCTCATAACAGGTCCATTATTCACTCACCAAAAAACCATGTTTTTCAGAGGTCGCGCTTCAATCATCCCAGGCTAAAATCACTCTCATGAAGCTCAACTTCCAAAACACCTTTGCCCGGCTTCCCCAGAGCTTCTTTGAAAAAGTCGAACCCACTCCGGTCATTCAACCTTCCATCATCGCGGTGAACGATGGGCTAGCAAAAGAACTTGGAAT
The DNA here is from genome assembly GCA_029242935.1 of Akkermansiaceae bacterium. Lineage (GTDB taxonomy): Bacteria > Verrucomicrobiota > Verrucomicrobiia > Verrucomicrobiales > Akkermansiaceae > SW10. The sequence goes on along the minus strand of JAQWSX010000029.1, from coordinate 24,578 downwards.
TGATCCCGATTTTCTTGCCACCGACGAAGGGCTCGCCATTCTTGCTGGCAATTCGATTCCCGAGGGAGCCGAGCCTCTTGCCATGGCTTATGCCGGCCACCAATTTGGAGGATTCTCTCCGCAGCTCGGTGACGGTCGGGCCATTCTACTTGGAGAAATCGGAGGGAAGGATATCCAGCTCAAAGGCGCTGGTCCCACTCCCTTTTCCCGTCGTGGCGATGGTCGGTCCGCTCTCGGACCTGTCCTTCGGGAATATCTCGTCTCGGAAGCGATGCACGCATTGGGCATTCCCACAACCCGCGCTCTCGCCGCAGTTCTGAGCGGAGAATTAGTCCTTCGCGAACAACCCGAACAAGGTGGGATTTTCACCAGAGTTGCCAGCTCCCACCTTCGAATCGGCACCGCGCAATATTTCGCCGCCCAAAACGACATCGAAAGCCTGAAATCACTCGTCAATTACGCCATCCAGCGCCACGACCCACAGACATCAAACGCCTTCGAACTCTTTCAAAGTATCATTAGCAAACAGGCCCAACTTGTCGCTCACTGGATGGGAATCGGCTTCATTCACGGAGTCATGAACACCGACAACATGAGCCTTTCAGGCGAAACTATCGACTACGGTCCTTGCGCTTTCATGGACCGATTTAATCCCACGCAAAAATTTAGCTCTATCGACCAAAATGGTCGCTACGCTTATTCCAACCAACCTGGTATCGCTCAATGGAATTTAACCCGCCTCGCCGAGTCCCTCCTCCCACTCTTTGATGAGGATCAGGAAAAAGCGGTCACCATGGCAAAAGGTGAGCTGGAAAAATTTCCCCATCTTTTTGATGAAGCTCACCTTAAAATCTTCTCAAAAAAAATCGGACTTTCCCAAAACCATGATCCCGAACTCATTCAGGCCTTGCTTGACCTTATGGCTTCCCAGAAAACCGACTTCACCCTCACCTTTCGCAGCCTTAGCAACAGCCCCGATTCCTTCCTCTTCAATTTTGAAGACGAGGCACCAGCCCGAGATTGGCTGGCAAGATGGAATGCGGCGGGAACACCAGAAACCTCTCTCATGAAGGTCATGAATCCAGTTTATATTCCCCGCAACCATCGGATCGAAGAAGTGATCGCAGCCGCCAAACAAGACAACTTCGCTCCTTTCCATGAGCTCCATAAGGCGCTTAAAAATCCTTACAACGAGCAGGAAGGCTTCGAAAAACTGCAGCAAACTCCTGCACCAGAGGAGGTCGTCTGCAATACTTTCTGCGGAACCTAAAGGACCTTAAAATCACTTCCTCCGGACGATATTCGTTTAAAAAAGGAATCATCCCAGATCGGCCAGAGAGGCTTTAAAAATGGGTTTCCCATCAAGTGCGATCCTGAGAGAGTTCTCCTTGATTCAGTGCTGGGAAAGAATCCGATAGAGATGGTAAGGCCAGTTGGAATCAAACCCCAGAACCGCTCTCAATACAGTTCAACTTTGGCCGAAAACTCTGAAAGAATTTGAGGAACGTATGGCACTGAATCATTTTGAATAATCTCAACTAAGGAATAACTCGACGAGAGGCCTCCCATTGGAAAAGCTCTTCTTTATGAAGAGAGTTTTTCTTTTAATCCTGCTTTCATCCGCACTTTTAAAGGCGCTGGATAAGCCGAACGTAATCTACATTCTCGCCGACGACCTTGGATTAGGTGACCTTTCCATATATGGACAGAGAAAATTTAAGACTCCTAATATTGATCGCATTGGGTCCGAAGGTCTAAAGTTCACGGCCCACTATTCCGGTAATACTGTCTGTAGTCCTTCGCGCGCGGTTCTTATGACTGGCCAGCAACCCGGAACAGTTTACCTCCGAGGCAATGTCACTGAAAACAAAGTCGCACCTCTTGACCCCAAGCTCACCGTCCTCCCCGAAATCTTTAAATCCGCCGGCTACACTACCGGCGCTTATGGAAAGTGGGGACTAGGCCATACCCATGTCGAAGGAAACGCCAATCCCCTCACCCACGGTTTCGACGAATTCGTAGGCTGGAAAAGCCAGACAATTGCTCACACCTACTACCCCACCACTTACGTTCACAACGGGAAAGAGAAGGCGCTCAAAAAAGGAACATACGTTCACGACATCATCATGAACCACGCCATGCAGTTCATTGAGTCCAACGCGAAAAGCAAAACCCCTTTCTTCTGCTACATCCCGACCGCCGTCCCCCATGCTGCCATGCATGCGCCCAAGGAACTCCACTCTAAGTGGCGCAGGAAATACCCGCAGTTTGATAAGGTCATCGGAAAATACCGGATCCATGGCGGCGACGGAACCGAAACCGTTCCTGACGTGGTTAATCCCATTGCGGGATTTGGAGCCATGATAGAGAACCTCGATAACCAAATCGGTGACATCCTAGCCCTCCTCGATCACTACGAAATTGCCGATAACACTCTCATCATTTTCGCTTCCGACAACGGTGCCCACCGCGAAGGTGGACACGATCCTCACTTCTGGAATTCCACAGGGTCACTTCGTGGCATGAAACGAGATATGCACGAAGGCGGTATTCGCACTCCTATGCTCGCCCGTTGGCCCGCCATCATCGATCCAGGCCACACCACCGACCATATCAGTGCCTTCTGGGATATCCTCCCTACAATGGCCGAACTTACCAAACAACCAATCCCCCAAAACATCGATGGCATCTCGTTCCTTCCTCTTCTGAGGGGAGAGAAACAAAAGAAGCACGACTTTCTCTACTTCGAGTTCTGCAAAGGTGACAACCAAACCATTTTTTCCCAAGCGGTTCGCAAAGGGAATTGGAAAGCCTACCGCCAAGCCAAGAAGGGCGGAGGCATGTCTCCCCTCGAAATTTATGACCTCTCAGATGACCCCTTCGAGAAGAGAAACCTTGCAAAAGACCAACCGGAAATCGTTAAGGAGATGGTCGCTATCATCGATAAAGCACACACTCCGCTAGCTGGACAACCCAAAGCCGGAACGGCTAAATGAGGGTTTGCGAGGAACAGCTCCCCTGAGTTCCTTCAAATTTTCACGTCTGCACGTTCTAAAAAAAGCGACACTTTTTCATCCAGTCTAAAACTTTATTACGCTGAGCACTCGGCTTCAAAAGCCAGCGATCAGTGTGAGGATGAATCCTTGTTTCTGTGGGGTAGGTTCCAAAAATCGCTCTTGTATCAACATCCAAAAAAGAAACGTTATCCGGTGAGCCAATCACTTTGCGAATCTCGCTAGTTCCACCATTCTGGCAGACCAAAACTGGTCTCCCATTGATTCTTTTAAATCTTTCGGCAGCAGCCTCCCGATAACTCGCAAGCGGAGCTCCCCACTTCGTGCCCCGCCATTCTATCACCCCATCGTAATGGTCGTGCGTCACGAAGCCCGACCACAAAGCTGCGATCTCATCATCATGCAAGCCGATATAGTTTACGGCAATCGCTCCACGCGAAAACCCACAAAGAATCACGCGATCAGGATCGATTCCATACTCTGCGATAATTTTCGGAACAACCTTCTTGGCGTAAGCCACTGTTGCGACTTCATCGCCCCACCAGTTAGGCTGGTTCACCTGACCTTTCGCATCCACAAATGGCAGATTCAGCCAAACAGCCTCGCCACTACTTAAGCCATACCCCAAAACCGAATCCTCAACCCGCCCACTGGAGCCAAGCGAGGGCGCCCGATTCCCGGAATATTCCACGATTAACGGGTAGCTCTTCTTTGCTTCCTTCCAATTCGGATTCCAGTTCCCTGGAAGATAGAGGGTATGGTGGACGTCCGTCCCAGAATAGTCAGGAATAGTGATCGAGACGCGTTTTCCCGGAACTAGATTCCCCGCAATCACCTTGGGGGCACTGAGAGTTCGGTGACGCCGAACCTGATCTGGAAAATCCTCTTCATATCGGTTTATGAGCGCCGAAGCGTCATTGGCCATTACATAAATGGCACCCCGAATTACCTTCTCTTCACCCGCTTCCAAACCACCAATCCGAAAGTCCGAATGCAAACAACGAATCACTCCTTGAAAAAGCTCCTGATAGGGATCCCAAGCCGTAGCCATTAACCATTTCTTGTCGGCGGAGATGCAACCAATCAATCCATTTGAGGGTCGGTCCATTGAAAGCGGGCGCGGATTGACATCCGTCTCTGGAACGTGACAAGGACACCAAACTTGGCCCGGCACATAGCGTGCACTTGTCGCCCAATTACCAGTTGGCATGAAGGATTTCTTATCGTCGAGAAACACAAATGAGTTCTTCAGGTAGGCATACTTGTTTACATCATTATGGGTTCCCGTAAACTGTCCGACCCGAATACAAGGTTGACCCCAATGAACCTCAGATTTCTGACCGGTGGGGTTCTTAGCAATAAGATGAAATGAAACCTTATCTCCCTCCGCTGTGATTAGATGATCAATGATCACGCCATCGGCTAGTTGGCACCTCAATTGAATTTCGGTTTCAGTCGCAGAAAGGAGCTTGGTCTCATGATCGATAACAGTCTCATTCCAGTCCCGGTCAGTCGATCCCGAACGGCAGTAGGCCTCAAGATACCAAACCTCAAGTGCCCCTCCCGGATTCCGGTCGTCACTAATCCTCAAAAAGTTCTCCTTCCAGCTGATCGTCAACTTTCCAAAAAGACCACTGCTGAACAACAGCAGTATAAAAGAAACGATCCGCATGACAGGCACCTTAACGGTCGGTCACGACAAAGCGAAGGCTTTTACTTCGGTAGCTCTGCTTGGGGGTTTAATCCATCGCCACCAATCTCACGAACCTCGAAGGATGCGCTTCCTTGGTCCTTTCCCAGGAAGCTCAATTCTCTGTAAACACCCGGACTTTCCTCGCATAATTAACCGCTCCCATGTGATTTCCGAAATCCCCAGGCTACTCCGAGAGGCCCGAACATCACACACGTGATTGAAATCACCCAATTGTCCCAGATTTTATTAGCAAAGAAAAAGACACCGGACGCTCCCGCGATACCCGCCAGTAAGGCTAGCCATTTGTTCCTTTGATACTCCTTAATTCGCTTCTGAGCCTCAGTGGTAGAAACAAACGGCGCGTTAAAATCATAGCCAGATCCAATCAGCGGTTTAGCGCTATCTTCTTTAGAAAAATCCACAATATTCATTTTCGGAGGACCATTCATCTCTTCGCTCCGAAACGTCGAGAAACCAAAGATCTCAACGCACCAAGCTGCAATCAACAAGCCGCAAACTCCAATCAGCCGAAAAATATTAATTCCATCCATACTGTCGATTGGCGTTGTCTCGCATGGATCGCCAAACGCTACAAGTAGCAAAGCACTAATAGACGTCAGGAAGATCCCTGCTCTCTCGCCTCACCCGATAGCATGCCTTTAAGAACTATCCCCCAATCTAGAAATAAAAATAATAATGACGGCATAAGTGTTTATGATCTACTTCTCAACAAATTAACCATTAAGTGATCACCAAATGACAAAACTCATTACCATCTTTTGCAGTCTCTTAGTCTTCTCTTCTGCAACCGCAAAGGACCCCATCCGGATTGGCTTGATTGGGCTCGACACCTCACACGTCACGGCCTTTACAAGAATCATCAATGATGCAACCGCAAAGGGCCACGTAAAGGGAGCCAAAGTGGTCGCGGCCTTCAAAGGAGGAAGCCCTGACATCGAATCTAGCATCTCACGAGTCGATGGTTTTACCAAAACTCTGGAGAAGGACTTTGGCGTGGAAATTTGTCAAACGATTGAAGAACTCTGCGGAAAAGTAGACGCCGTTATGATCGAAAGTGTCGACGGTCGACCCCATCTCGCACAAGCGAGACCAGTCATTGCTGCAGGCCTGCCCCTCTTCCTAGACAAACCCGTTGCTGGAAGTCTCAGTGACACTCTGAAAATCTACCAACTCGCCAAAAAAGCAGGGGTTCCAATCTTCTCGTCATCCTCGCTTCGATACGGGAAAACCACCCAGGCGGTTCGCGGAGGGTCGATTGGGAAAGTCACTTACGCTCGCTGTTCCAGTCCAGCCAAAATCGAACCTCACCATCCTGATCTTTTTTGGTATGGCGTCCATGGCTGTGAGTCACTCTTCACGGTAATGGGAACCGGATGCCAGTCAGTCATTCGCAAAACGACCCCCGAGGGATTGATCGAGGTGGAAGGCAATTGGAAAGGTGGGCGAACTGGCATCTTCAGAGAAGGTAAAGGCTACTTCGGTATCGCCCGGAATTCGAAGGGTGAAGAAGTCGCTGTCGGTGCCTATGATGGGTATGCACCCTTGGTTGTTGAAGTGGTCAAATTCTTCAAGACAAAGCAGCCGCCCGTTTCAGCAGCTGAGACCATCGAATTGTTCGCTTTCATGGAAGCCGCCGATGAAAGCAAACGCCGGCAAGGCAAACCCGTAACCCTCAAGGAAGTTCTCGCCAAGGCAGCGCAAAAATAAACTCATAGCAAGAGAGGTGACCTATTAGAGCTCTTCACACTCATCCACGAGCTTTTCAGCTTACATCATCCAGCAAAGCCTCTCTATTTCATTGCCTAGTTCTCGATCTATTTCATTGCCTAGTTCTCGATCTATTTCAAAATTAGCACTTCAATGATTCGTCTTCTCATTTTCATCTTCTCCGGTTCCATTCTTCACTCAGAAGAGCTCTCGCTGTTTCCCTCAAACTCCCTAAATGATTGGACCGCTAGAGGAAGCGCCAAATGGTCCTACCAGGATGGCACCCTCTCTGGCGGTCAGGACGGCGACCCCAAGCGCTCCGGCCTCCTGCTTTCAAAAGCGAAATATCAAGACTTCGATCTCAGCCTCGACTTCAAGATCGATGAACACGGCAAATACAATAGCGGCATTTATCTTCGCTATCATTCGGAACAAAAAGGCGATCGCCTTCAAGTTAACATCGGGCGAGGTGCGGCCGATGAACCTGTGGGCCTCTATCTCAATGACTGGCTCGACAAAGGCGACGCCAACGACGAAATCCGCAAACCCAAAATCTGGAATTCACTGCGCATTAAAGCGCTCGGTTCTCATATCCAAGTCTGGCTCAATGGCCAAAAAATCGTCGATTACCAAGACGCCAAACGCCTCGCCAAGCATCTCGCTCCAGGCCACCTCGCCATTCAAACCTATGGCGCCGAAGGTCACGCTGGCTGGGTGAAATTCCGCAAAATGAGGATCAAGCCAGTTCAGTAGAAGAACTAAAAAACGGCAGAGGCCAACCCATCCATCTGCGCAAGAAAATGGCCACCTGACAATTTGGAAGCCTCTGGTGATCCAACCCCGCCAATTCAGATCATTGCTAAAATTGTCCGTTTTTTATGGAGAAAAGATCCATGCTAGGCTCCAGAAGGCCCATTACAGCTGATAATTCCTTCAAAAGTGTTTCTTCCCCTCTCAACCAATCCACAGGTTTAAGAGGAAGTTTTTACGCCAGATTTCCTCGTCGCTTTTTGATTCTAAATCTCGCCCGACTCGACTAACCCTCCCACGTGCTCGCTGTCAAACACCTCCGCGTGGAATTCGGACCCCGTGTGATCTTCAAAGACCTCACCTTCTCTATTGGAGAAAAGGAGCGCATCGCTTTCGCTGGACACAATGGAGCCGGTAAATCCACCCTCATGAAATGCATAGGAGGTGTCTTGGAACCCAACGCCGGCGAAATCACCAAACCAAAGCACCACCGGATCGGCTACCTTCCCCAGGAAGGGATCCACATTAAGGACATCTCACTTTATGCTGAAGTTGAATCCGCCTTTGCCGAAACCAAGGCCATTCAGGAAGATATCGAACGCTACTCCACCGAACTCGAGAAGCTTGATCCTCGCTCAGCGCCTTTCTCCGATCTCCTCAACAAAATTGGAGAACTAGAACTCCGGCTCGATGGTCACGATCCCTCCCGTATGCGACCCAAAATCCAGGCCGTCCTGACCGGTCTCGGCTTCAAGCACGATGACTTTGATCGCGACTGCGGCGAATTCTCCGGTGGATGGCAAATGCGCATCGCCATGGCTAAGCTCTTCCTTGCCGAGCCCGAAGTCCTCCTTCTCGATGAACCCACCAACCACCTCGACATCAACGCCCAGCGTTTCATGGAATCCTACCTCCACAGCTACAAGGGCGCCATCATTCTCATCTCCCACGACCGCTCTATGATGGACGGCCTTACCACCCGCACTATCGCCTTCCACCACGGCCGCGCCGAAGAGTTCACGGGCAACTACTCATCCTACGAAACCCAGCTCAAGGAGCGTCAAGACAACCTCCGCAAACAAAAGATCAACCAAGATCGCGAGATCGCCAAAACAGAACAATTCATTAACCGCTTCCGCGCCCAGGCCAACAAAGCATCGCAGGTCCAATCTCGCATCAAGCAGCTCGCCAAGATCGAGCGCATCGAGATCGACGCCAAAGACTCGGTCATGTCCTTTCGCTTTCCAGATCCCCCCGCCTCCACTCACCTCGTCGCTAAGCTCGAAAATGCCGCACAACAATACGGCGACCTCAACGTCTTCCGGGATCTCGATCTCGAAATCACCCGCGGGGAAAAAATCGCCATTGTTGGGCCAAACGGCGCCGGGAAATCCACCTTCTGTCGCATGATCACCGGCGAAGAAGCCCCCTCCACAGGCGACCAAAACCTTGGGCCCAAAACCCTCCCCTCCTTCTTCAACCAAAACCACGCTGACGAACTCGACCCCACCCTGACAGTTCTAGAAACAGTCGAACAAATCCAAACCCGTGGCTCTAACATGTCTGCGCGTGACGTCCTCGGCTGTTTCCTCTTCAGAGGCGACGACGTCTTTAAGAAAATCGGCATTCTCTCCGGCGGCGAACGTTCACGGGTCGCCCTGGTCCGCATGCTCGTTCGCCCCGCAAATTTCCTGATTCTCGATGAACCTACAAACCACCTCGACATGCAGTCGCAGGACATATTGCAAAAGGCTCTTATCGATTACCCGGGCACCCTCCTCATCGTATCCCACAACCGGAACTTCCTCGATCCCATCGTTCAAAAAACAATGGAATTCCGCCAAGACCACGACCCACGCCTGTTTGCGGGTAATCTCACCTACTACCTCGATAAAATCGAAGCAGAAGAAGGCGACACAACGACCCCCGTTGCAAATTCCTCCGCTCACCCGTCTCAGTCAGCCCCAAGCCAACCCCAACTCTCTTCAAAAGAGCGTCGCAAGCGAGACGCCTCTATCCGTGAAAGGCGCAACAAAGTTCTCAAGCCTCTGCAGCACGAATTTACCTCCGTCGAAAAAGCTATTGCCGAACTCGAATCTGCGCAAGAAACGCTCACCGCTCACCTCGAGTCATCTGAGGTCATGGGTGATCCTGATAAGCTCCGCGAAACCACCAATGCTTATGAGACAATTTCCCAGAAACTCGAAACTGCCTATTCAAAATGGGAAGATCTAAGCACTCAGATTGAAAAGCTTGAAGCTGAACTCGGTTCTGCGTGAGGATTCAGCTTTCTAGGTGACTCTCCAAAATGCTCAAATCTCTTTTCCAATAAGGAGCCTCTAACTCTCCGGATTCCAATATCCCGGCGCCCACCGAATCCCTTGCGGAGGAATCCGGTCACTCGCTCTCTTGCCATCCGACAAGCGGAAGACCTGCCCCATCGGGGTCTTGCCAGACCGGGCACCCCGAGTGTATTTGCTATGCCCCCAATGCTTTCCAAGCACCAAAAATTCGAACTTGCTCAAACGCCCCTTCTTCACCGAAAGCTCCCCCTCGATCTTCCCCTGATAGCCCATTTTCCCATCAGACGAGCTGATAAGAAAGTTCCCACTCACTTTTCCTTTTCCATCGACCTTCAATGACCATTCTTTAATCTCATTCTTTTTCCAATCACGAGGTTCTCCCCTCGTATTGTCACGAAGATGGAACTTCGCGATTCGAAGAGAAAGCACGTTCGAAATCTTTCCGCCACCCGAGGCGATCAGATTCCCTAGTTTCTTCATTTCCAAATGCTGCAACCAGAGGTGATCCACCGCTGATAAATTTCCTATCTTATTCTCAGCAAGCTTTTGCAACCGCCCATTTCTTTCCTCCAAACACCGGGTGTAAACTTTTACAATCTGCCCCCCTTTGGGTAACTCACGATAAAATCCCTGATCGTTCTTCCCATGCTCCGGAATTTCGACCGTCCTCTCTTCCTTGGGAAGCTTGTCCCACTTTGAAAGGGCATCCTTCATCATCGCCAACCGTTTTTCAGGTCCTCGATTGTTATTAAAACCAAGCAACTTTCCGGTCGCCGTAAAAATGTAATGCCCTTGCTTGGTGTGAACACCCTTCCGTGGACTTTGATCCACCACCTTAGCAAAATACTCCCCCACTTTATCCTTTCGCCGCCGCTGATACCAATCATCAGCAGCTATCGTAACAAACTTCTCCTTGAGAAGATTCTGCACCTCTTCATTTGCAAAGACCAACAACCTGTCGGCCACTCCGTTGTTTCAAACACAGCCCAGCGGATGCCCGTCCATCTCCCAGAGATAAATAGGCTTACCCGTCCGAGCGGCCTCTTTCCGAGCCTCCCAAAGATCAGTCTTCCAATCGATTTCAAGCCATGTCGACTCTGCTTTTGAGGGTATGATTTCCTTCACCACAACCTCATCCGCGCGAGCTCCCAGAACGGCTAAACCGATCAACGTTATCTGAACCAAATTTTTCATCTCCAGCTTATACTCTCGAACACACCCTTCTAGCCAGCCAATATCGAGTTCACTCTGCTTGCCAGATGACGACACTCGTTCCAAAGTCCTTCCATGTCACACCTCAACGTCCTCGGCGAAGACCTCGCAACCTGTTCGACCGATCCCATGACCGGTTTCTTTCGTGATGGTTGCTGCCGAACCGGTGCAGGTGACCGCGGTCTTCATTGTGTTTGCACGGTGATGACACAGGAATTTCTAGAATTTAGCCGCAAGCAGGGAAATGATCTCATGACTGCGCGACCTGAATTCTCCTTCCGCGGCCTCAAGGCTGGCGACCAATGGTGTCTTTGCGTTCTTCGCTGGAAGGAGGCCTTGGACCACGGCTGCGCCCCAAAGGTCGATCTCAATGCCACTTCGGTAGTGGCCCTCGAATTCGTCGATCTTTTGGATCTCAGAAAACACTCGGTCTGATGAAGGAAGGGTATCACCAAACTCAATTCGTCACCGGGCTTGAGGGAGCGAGCTCTCCCGATCACTTCTTCATCATCACCGCACATAATCCTTTCGGAGAGGTTGCGCCCGATGAAAAGAACGACGAAAAGAACGCCCTCCTTCTCGAAGCCATCCAAGCTTCAAAGTGGCGCTGCTTCCCCATCACCGGACAATGCGAAGACCACGCCGAGGCTGGATTCGGAGTTGTGTGTTCCCGCGCCGAAGCAATCGCGCTGGGCAAGCAATTCCGACAAGACGCCATTTACGAAATCTGCGACGATCAAGTCGTCCTCGTCGACTGCCAGGAAACCGAAGCCGATGAAATGGTCGGAACATGGTCCAAACTCCAAGCACCCACTTTATGAGCAAACATTCTCTTGTTGCCGCCGCTGATGATCTTCGCAAAGAACTGCGTGGCCTAAAATTCCCGGATCCCGTCGCTTACACTTACAACCCACTTGAATACGCTTGGGATCGTCATTGCGACTACTTGAAAAACTTCGGAAACGGAACCAAGAAGGTTCTCTTCCTCGGCATGAATCCCGGACCTTATGGCATGGCTCAAACCGGCGTCCCCTTTGGCGAGATCTCCCACGTCAGAGATTGGATGGGCATCTCCGGCTCAGTTAACAAGCCCGACCCCGAACACCCAAAGCGCCCGGTCACCGGCTTCAACTGTGAACGCTCCGAAGTTTCTGGCCGTCGCCTCTGGGGACTATTCTCCGAACTCTTTGATTCAGCCGAAGCCTTTTTCGAAAACCATTTCGTCGCAAACTTCTGCCCCCTTGTTTGGATGAAAGATACTGGAGCTAATCTCACACCGGACAAACTTCCACACGATTGTATGGAGCCGGTTGAAAAATCCTGCCGTGAATCGCTCGCCCGCATCATCGAAATCCTACAGCCGGAAAAACTTATTGGGGTTGGAGCCTTCGCTGAAAAGCAACTCGCCTCGGTCAAGAACGACCAGCACCAACTCGGGAAAATCCTGCACCCTTCCCCAGCTTCTCCGGCTGCAAACCGCGACTTTTCCGGCACCGCCACCCGACAACTGATCGAACTCGATATTATCGACGTCTCTTAGCAGCCGCCTCTGGTTTCCGTGAGATTCCGCTTGAGTCAGTTACAATCGCCACCTCTGTCATTCTACGCTGCTTCCGCAGCCACCATAACCAAAAATAAAACTCTTACGTCACCGAGGGCGGATCAGAGTAAATGATTCACTCGTCGGGAGATAGGAGGTATTGGAAAGTCCTTCGGAATTTGGCTATCTTAGGAGAGATCACTACCTGACAATATCCTTGGTCCGGATTGCGATTGTAATAATCATCGTGAGCTTCGGGAGCAGGATAAAATTCATCAAAATTCTTCACCTCTGTGACAATGTCAGATTCAAAGGTATCGGAAATCTCCTCCAAAAGATTCTCAGCGATCTGCCGTTCCTCATCGCTCCGGTAAAGAATGATACTGCGGTATTGGGTTCCGATATCAGCACCCTGAGCATTTAGCGTAGTCGGGTCGTGGGTTCCCATATGAATACGCAAAAGTTCCTCATAGCTCACCACTTTAGGATCATAATTAATCTGAACGACTTCGGCGTAGCCCGTTTCTCCGGTGCAAACTTCTTTGTAAGTCGGGCCAGCTGCCTCGCCGTCACTAAATCCACTCTGAACCCCGCTCACGCCTTTCACACTCCGAAAAACAGCCTCCGTACACCAGTAGCACCCACCACCAAAAGTGGCGACCGCATCGGTCCCCTCCACCTTTTTGAGAGCGACTGCATTCATGCAGTAACGAAGACCACTCGGCGCCGGACCATCAGGAAAAACATGTCCGAGATGAGCATCACAGGCATTGCACAGAGTTTCGACCCGCGTCATTCCCATCGTGTTATCTCCATGATAGGAGATCGCGTTTTCCTTCGCAGGTTGCGTAAAAGAGGGCCAACCTGTCCCACTGTCAAACTTCTCATCAGCATCAAATAATAAGGTGTCACAACAAACACAGGCATACTTACCCGGCTCAAATAAATCACACATCCCGGAGCTAAAGGCCCGTTCGGTTCCATGTTTCCGAGTGACGTGAAATTGCTCCGGCGCAAGTTGCTCGCGCCATTCGTCTTCCGACTTCCGAACCTCACAATCGGGCTCAGGATTTCCGTCCGTGGCAAATTTAACAATATCGTTCCAAGTTAACATTTTTGTGTTGGTTTGAGTCTTGGGAAGGAATCCTATTCTCCGAAAAATGCAAGGTTACCGGCGCTTGCGGGCCAGCAAGATGCAATGGCGGGATCGCTTTGACTTCTCGTGAGGCTTAGAGGCAAACTCCTCGACCTGAAAACCAGCTTTGATCAATAGCTTCTTAAATCGGGGAGCAGGCTCGGACAGCCAATAAGCAAGACATCCTTGCGCGGTAATGACATTACGTAATTTATCAAGGAACCCGGGCGAGTAGAGCCGTGAATTACCGGATGTGATGAGATCATCCGGGGTATTGTCGATATCCAGCAGGAGTGAATCATAAGAACCCGGTTTCGCGTCGGAAATGATATTGTAAAGGTCGCCCTGAATAATCTGAGTCCGGGGATCCTCCAAGAGAGGACCGTTGTGTTCCACAAGGTAAGTGCGATTCCACTCGATGAGCGGAAGCATCAACTCGGCAACATCAACCGTCGCAGGGCTTCCCACCAGTTCTAAAGTTCGCTTCAAGGTGAATCCCAAGCCAAGCCCACCGATCAAGACCTTAGGATGGCCGGGCCTCGATCCCTTCCCCTCTCTCAAAGCCTGGCACCCGTAATCAGCCAGCATTTGTTCGGAGTAGGTGAGCGCAGTGCTCATCAACTCAAACCCATTATACTTAAGGTAAATTTTCCCGTCGTGCTTGTGGAGCGAATAGATCGTGACGTCCGGCATGGTGGACTCGGCAAGCTTCACATAGGGTTTCATTACTAGTGACCTTCTCCACTGAAGCCAGATGAGCAAGGCAAACCCTAACGATTCAGCGCTCTGATCATCTCGCGCGCCAAGGCATCACCAATCAAAAAATAACTCTCAGCATTTCCATACCAATGGTGACCGTGGCCAGTATTCGGTGAGAGCTCCGGGGGACGGGCAAATTCCTTAGTGCTAGTGAACCAAGCTTGCTCGATTTTTTTGACCCCTTCATTTTGCGCTGTGCGAAATTTAGCCATTCCAGAACCAGGTTTAGCTTCGCCCCCATTCCCAAGTTCCCCGACAATGAAAGGTAGATTCTTGACCGAAAATTCCTTCCTTAGATCTGCGACAAAGTTAACGAGGTTTTTAGAATACTCTGCCGTTGCTTCTTGCGAGACCATATCGTTCCAGCCCTGCATCCACACAAACCCTCCGAGCTCATAAGTATCGGGCGCAAATTCATCGAGGCCAGCTCGAATCTCATCAACCATTTTAGCGTAATACTCACCAGTCTCACCTTGCGAACTTGGTGGCCGGAAATCTTTGAAAAGACTCTTACCACCCCACGCGGTTTTGATGAGGTAAACCTCCCGATCTTGGAAATACTCCCCAACTACGTGGCCAAATTGTAACTCGGGCCCAATATGACTAATCCCACCGTAACCTGTATACCCGACTGTCAGCGGGCCACTCCGAACCTCATCTTTCTGCTTATATCTGATTCTTACGTTCTGGGGACTAACCCAGTGACCCTGGTCATCCCGGAGGTGCTTCATCTTCTCCTTACTTTGCGAATGTTCCATCGACCAGATTAGGTTTCCCTTCCCAGCATTATAATACTTCTCATGGTCCATCGAAACCACCCCTTGGCCCTGCATATTTGATTGGCCTGCGAGAACAAAAACCACGGCTTTCTTTTTCTCAAGCTCCTTTGACAACCAAGGTTCTACCTTATCAGCCCAAGCCCTACCGTGAGCCCGCAAACCCTTCCCGCTGAAATGCACTCCTTTGCCATTGTGATCGCGATTCTCTCCCGTCAACGAATCAGTATCCGGCCCTTCTAAGGCGAGACCTGATTCCCAAAGAGCCCTTTGCGCCGCACGAATATCTTCTGACCCGGGGTCATCAGGAGTGTGATAACTCGCCTGAGCCACAACCCAAGGACACTCCCAATTCAGATCCTTCCGGGTCGCTTTGATCAGCTTCCCAAGATACTCCTGATACAATTGACCTGACAAGGTCCGGCTTTCGTCCTTTTGATTGGCATCCGATTCACCCTGATGCCACAGCACTGCTCGAAATCCGTATCGACCCAGAGACTTCACCCTTGAGATTAAATTCCGATAAATGTCACCTTTACTCATCCAGCCACCTTTAGGATGAGAGACAACTTTATTCATGATGGTAGGAGGATTCGGGAACCGCTCTCCTTCCGGCAACCATTCACGCACGCTCGTCGCACCAACCCCAGTCGAAACAATCCCCACTGGGACATTGAATTTCTTCACTAACTCGTTGGCAAACGGCGGGATAAAACTGCCCCCCCGACCACTGGCGCCCGGCTGCGGGTCATCAGCAATCCGCCACGCCTTCCCATCAAAAGTAGAAACCTTCTGAATGTTTATCTTTTGTTTTTCCTCCCCGTGATTCGCCGAATTTGATTGCCCGGCTATCACGAAGACCTCACCGATTCCAACATGTTCGACAACCGCCTGCCCCACAATTTCTTCACCTGCCACGGCCCGAACATCCAAACGATGCCAACCGCCTGCCAGATACCGTGACTTAAAGCTAAACTGAGATTCACCTTTCTGAATCACTCCTAGGGTAGAGACAGCCCCATCACCTTGGGCCTCTTGACGATGACCAAACTTCACCTGAATTTTCGTAGGCTTCGAGGCGGGTTCACTGAGCTGCCCTCTAATAATGAAAGCCCCTGAGCTTTGAGTGCTTCGCTGGAAAACCTGATAATCTGAAGGCGAATTCAAAATCATCGCAGGAGCTCCTGCACACAGGGAAACGACACTGCCCAAAATGCCGAAAACAAAGGCCATAAATTTCATGGCGGACACTCTCTCAGCAAAGTCGCTCCAGATTAAGCCCAAAGGACGAAATTCACGAAACTCTACCAAAAATCAGCTCGCGAAACTCACTTACGCTGGATCTGCAAAACGGGATCTTCCCTTCCCGAAGAAAAGCATCTTCCCGGAGCCCTTGGGGGAGATTGACCCAAAACTTTCCTTGCCGCTTTATCATGTCTTGATTCGTGGCTTGCCGAATGGTGAAAAACTGGTCTAAAGACTTTCCAAGATTTTTCCCAAACCCTCATAAAAATGATCAAACTCATTCTTCTCCCCATCCTTTTCCTTTGCCTCCCACTTGCTGCAAAGGAGACAAAAATAAAGGCTCTCCCCGTCAGCACTCCTGGGGAAGTTGGTATGTCGCCGGAAGTTCTCGCGAAAATCGATCCGGCGCTCCAAGAACTCATCGAGAAAAAGAAACTCGCCGGCGGGTCCGTTTTGATTTTGCGCGAGGGGAAAATTGTTTACCAAAAACAATTTGGCGACGCCAACCGGGCCGCCAAGGTTCCGATGAAAAAAGATACCATCTTCCGCATCTACTCAATGACTAAAGCCATCACCTCGGCGGCGGCTCTCATGCTTTATGACGAAAAAAAACTCAACCTCGACGACCCCATCACGAGATTTCTTCCGGAATTCGCACTCCTAAATGTTTGGCAGAGAAGAGGTGATCCCGCCCCTGCCGAACCGCTGCCCACTATCCGCGACCTCCTTCGCCACACCGCTGGATTCTCCTACGGCTGGGGCGGGCACCCAGTGGATCGCTACTACCGGCGTTTCCAGCCGCTTGACCGTGACAAAACACTCGCCGAAATGTCGCGTTCCATTTGCGGTGCCCCCCTCCTCTTCCAACCAGGAACGAGATGGAATTACGGCATCAATACCGATATCCTCGGGCGGGTCATTGAAGTCGCTTCTGGTCAAACCTTCGATGAATTCCTCCAGCAAAAGTTCTTCGCGCCTCTCGGCATGTCCGACACCGGCTTCTACGTTCCTGCCGAAAAGGCAAACCGTCTCGCTGATGTCTACCAGACAAAAGGATTTTTCCTCACAACCTCCGAACCCGGGAAAACTTCTCCCTTCCTCAAAAAACCCGCGAACTTCTCTGGCGGTGGGGGGCTCGTCTCTACGATCAACGACTACGCGCGCTTTCTTCAGATGATTGCCAATGGCGGTAACTTCCAAGGAAAACGATACCTCAAGGCAGACACCGTCAAGCTCATGACCACCAACCAACTCCCAGACGAGATCGCTTCCATCTCCCTCGGAGAACAACGTCACGGCACCGGATTTGGCCTCGGATTTTCCGTTCGAATCGCCCCTGACAAACGCTGGGCGAAAGACGCAACAATTGGCGAATACGGTTGGGGCGGCATGGCATCCACCCACTACTGGATCTCTCCCAAACACAAACTCGTGGTCGTCACCATGGAACAGACCCTTCCTTACAACTGGAACCTCGAGCGCCTCATCAAACCCATCGTCTATCAGGCCATCAAAAAGTAAGCCCTTTTGAAGAGGGAACTCGCTCTGAACTGGCTGCCCAGCACTCAGCGATTGCCCCTTGATTTACTTACTTTCCTTCAAATGTTTGGAAGCGAACTGGATAAACTTCTCCCAATCTCCCTCTTCAATCGAATGTCCGCCATTCCGAATGTGATACCCGACCTCACCATCCATCACCGCTTTCCCAACCTCTGGCGATTTCTCACTTTCTATGCCTTTCTTACCAAGCAAACGGTAGACCTCACTCGCATGGTAGGCAGATAAATATTCTCCTCGTCCATCAGCCCACGTGTCTTTCACTCCACTGTGCACATAAACCGGGCGCGGCGCGATACACGCCAACAACATATGCTGGTCCACCGGAAGGTCATCTTCCTGCTCCACAAACTTCTGGGCATTGCGACACAACCAATACGGAAAACGGGTCACCATTTTCTTCAAGGTTTCGCCTGATTTCCTCCTCCATAAGGCAGCCCCGGCACACCCTGACTGGGCCGAGATCGCCATCGCAAATCGTTCATCTTGCGCCGCCGTCCATAACGCCGTCTTTCCCATCTTTGAGTGACCCATGATCGCCACTCGTTTGGCATCCACCTCGGCATCGGTTTCCAAATAATCCAGCGCACGCATCCCACCCCAAGCACAAGCCGAAAGTACGCCCCACTCGTGAGCTTTCGGAAAACTCTGTCCCTCGGGATAAAATAACCGATGGATACTATTCCGAAATTCCACCTCGTTGTGCTTCACCAAATCCTCGTGATAAACCGCACAAAATGCGAAACCCGCATCGAGAATCTTCCCCAGCGGCCATCCATTTTTCAGTCGATCCCTCCTGAGGAATCCCACCTCAAAATCGCCCGACCGTGTATTGTTAAAACTGTGCTTCATGATCGCCGGCACCGGCTTCGTCGCCCCATTCGGAACAAAAAGCAAAATCCTCATCGTCTTTTCGCCCTTCTCCGTTTTGATTTGGATTTCGATATCCTTCCGCGTTGCCTTCCCTCTCATAAAAGCCTCGTCCTTCTTTACCTCCCGGAAAGTCAGCTTTATCGGTGTCGACGGCTCTGGGACCCGCCCATAAACCAGATTACTGAAGAGCGACATGATCTGAGGCCTTCTTAAGGTATACCACTCCTCCGCTGTCGTGATGCGCTGCCCCTCTGCCGTTACCAACAACTCTGGCAAATCATAAGCCGGAATATTGGCCTCGTCATAATTGACATCCTTATCTCCTTCTTTTGCCTCGCGCCCGAAACCCACCATCATCATGACCAACATAAGAATCACCTGAAATTTCATCATTCCACTATGCGTTCGTAGACTACCCCTCGTCAATCCGACAACCTCAACTTGTCATTTTCCACCCAATCTCTAGCATCCACCTCTCATGAATCTCCTCCTCGTCCTGACCCTTTTTTTGTCAATTCCTGCTCTCGCGCAAATCTCCTATGAGGGCACTTCCGGTCCCGGTAAAGGAAAGCACATCGTCTTTGTTGCCTCCGATCACGAATACCGCGCCGAGGAAACCTGCCCCGCCCTTGCCCGTATCCTCGCTAAATATCACGGCTTTAAAACCACCGTTCTTTTCGGAGTCAACGACAAGGACGAAATCACCGCTGGGGCTTCTAACATCCAAGGTCTTGAAGCTCTCAAAGAGGCTGACCTCATGTTCATCTTTGCCCGCTTCCTCGATCTTCCTGATGAACAAATGGTCCACATCGACGAATACCTCCAGCGCGGTGGCCCCGTCGTCGGACTCCGCACCTCGTCTCACGCCTTCAAAATCCCCAAAGGCAAAAAGTACTCCAGCTACGATTTTCAATACCAGGGCAAGGACTTCGATCGCGGGTTCGGCCACCAAATTCTTGGGAACACCTGGGTCGGCCACTACGGACGAAATCACCAACAATCCACCCGCCTTCAAATCACCTCCAAAAATAAGGACCACATTATCCTCACCGGAGTCGGTAACAACGCTCACACCATTGCTGGAGCCTACACTGGTATTCCGGATGAAACCTTCACCGTACTCACCGAGTCCCAGCCCCTTAACGGGATGGAAAAAAGCTCTCCCGCCGATGAGACCAAAAAACCTTCACCCTCAACCTGGACCCGTCACTACATCAGCAAGAATGGCAAAAAGGAACGCGTCTTCCACTCAACCCAAGGAGCTTCCCAAGATTTCCTAGACGCCGATTACCGCCGACTTGTCATCAATGGGACCTACTGGGCCATGGGTCTTGAAAAGAAAATCAAAGCCGACTCGAGCGTCGATCTTGTCGGACCATACAAGCCCACCACCTTCCGGAACGGCGGCCACGTCCGCGGCCTCAACCCAGAAGTTTACCAAGACATCAATTCCCCCATCCCTGGTAAAAGCACTCCAGCTTCCACCGATACTCGCCGTAAGAAAAATGCAGCAAAGGCAAAGGACGCCAAAAATTTAAAGACTGACCGTAAAGCGCCATCTAAAGATCCAGAGCTCGCCAAATACTATATCAATCACAAAACCTCGCCACGCCCGGAAAAAATCCAACCCGTCAAAACCGAGCTTCCTCTCGAAATTTCCTCCGGCACCCGTATCGCCCTCATCGGAAACCTTCTCCTTGATGCCGAACGCCGCTTCGGTCACCTCGAAACTCTTCTCCACCAGCACCATCCGAAGCATAAGCTCGCCATTCGTAACCTTGCCTGGCCAGCTGATGAAGTCGATCTCATGCCCCGCCCAGATAACTTCGGCGACCTTGACCAACATCTCCACTACTTCAAAAGCGACCTCATTATTGCGGCCTACGGCTACAATGAATCCTTCGGCGGAGAAGAAGGCCTCCCTGACTTCAAAAAACGCCTTGATCAATTCCTGACCCATCTCAAATCGCAGGCTTACAATGGAAAGACCGCTCCCCAAATTATCCTTCTTTCTCCCATAGCCAGTGAGAACATCGCTGCCGTTAATGCCGGTGATCGAAACAACGAAAACCTCGCACTTTACACCCAAGCTCTTGCCGAAGGAGCGAAGAAGCACTCCATCGGTTTCTGCAACGTCTTTGATGGCACCAAGGCCAACATCATCGCCAGTAAACTCAATCAACGAACCATTGATGGCCATCAAAACAACATCCATGGGCACCACCAATTCGCTAACATCGCCTTCAAGGCTCTCTTCGAAAAAGACCCCACCGCTCTCAACGAAGACCTCCGGCAACTCGTCGTCGATAAAGCCACCCAATTTCACTACCGCTACCGCCCTCTCAACACCTTCTACTACACCGGCGGGCGCAACAAATCCTATGGCTACCTCGACTTCCTTCCCGCTATGCGGAACTTCGATTTCATGGTCGCCAATCGCGACACTGCCATTCACAAAACCGTCGCCACCGGCAAACTCGTCAAACCCGACGACTCCAATCTCCCTAAACTCGACGACGTCCTCCTCTCACGCGGAGCCAACAAGTTTCTCTCCCCAACCGATGAACTGAAGGCCTTCAAAATTGATCCACGTTTCGAAGTCAATTGCTTTGCCTCCGAGGAAGACTTCCCCGAAATGGCCTGCCCCATCCAAATGCGCTGGGACAAACACGGCCGCCTTTGGGTCTCCACCTCCGTCACCTATCCCCACGTCTATCCCGGCCAAAAACCTTGCGATAAAATCATCATCCTCGAGGACACCAACCAAGATGGAAAAGCCGACAAATGCACCACCTGGGCCGATGACCTTCACATCCCCCTCTCCTTCGTCCTTGATGGCAACGGCGGCGTCTTCTGCTCCGAAGAACCACACCTCACCCATCTTACCGATACCACCGGCGACGGTAAAATGGACCACCGCGAAATCGTCTTCACCGGCTTCGGTTGTGAGGATTCGCACCACGCCCTCCACGATTTCACCTGGACTCCCGGTGGAGACCTTCTCTTCCGCGAATCCATCTTCCACAACTCCCAAACCGAAACTGCTTATGGCCCGATCCGCGCCAAAAACTCCTCTTGGTTCCTCTACCACCCTTCCACAAAAAAGCTCACCGCATTCGGAGCCTACCCAAATACGAACCCCTGGGGGGTGAGCTTCGATCCATACGGAAACCACGTCGCGTCTCACCCCGTCTTCGCCTCCACCTTCCACGCCACTAATCCCGATTATCCTAGCCAGCATCCCGGAGCCAAAGGGATGCAAGCTTACTCTGGAGTCTGCGGACAAGACTTCGTCTCTCACGACTTCTGGCCCAAGGAAATGCAAGGTGGCTTCATCAAAGTTCGCTACAAACCAACCAACCGCGTCGAGTTCCACCACTGGAATGAAGAACCCGCCCACTTTTCCGAAAAATATCAATTTGACCTCATCTTCTCCACCAACCTCTCCTTCATCCCAGTCGATTTTCGCTTCGGTCCACGCGGGGCAGCCTATGTCTGCGATTGGTATAACCCAGTCAAAGGCCACGCTCAATACTCTCTTCGTGATCCCCGCCGCGACCGCAAAGCAGGCCGTATCTGGCGTATTATCCCAAAGAAAGCCAAACTCGATTCCGCGCCAAAGATTGCCCCAGCCTCCATCACCGAACTCCTCGACCATCTCAAGTCGCCTCACTACCGAACCCGCTACTGGGCAAAGCGGGAACTCCGGAGCAAGTCTCCTAAAGAAGTGCTCAGCCCGCTTTTGGCTTGGACAAAAAAACAAAAGACCCCTCTACATCTTCTCGAGTCTCTCTGGCTCCACCAAGCCTTCGACCAACCCAACGTAGAGCTCTTGGAAAAACTCATCCGCTCCGACAACCACCTCGTAGCCGCTTCTGCCTTTGGTCCTCTCCGTTTCTGGGCTCCCGAGCTTCTACCCTCGACATCACTAGGCCTTCTGAATTACGGCATTTCCCATCCCTCCCAACATGTCCGCCGCGAAGCCGTCCTCTGCGCTTCCTATCTGGTCCCCTCCCACAGCAACCGGACGAATTCTTCAATCACTCCGTCCTCACTCATCAATACCCTTGCGCCAATATTCGAACAAGAAGCCGACACCCACCTCGCCTACGCGATCAGCACCGCTCTTAATTCCTCAGCTCTGAAACCTCACTGGCAGGATTCACAACACTCCCCCACTATCACCAAGGCCCTCGCGGATTTCAAAAAATTAAACAAGCTTAAACCTAACACGAAAAATGCTAATGAAGCTTCTTTTGACGCACAAAAGGGCCTTCAAACGATTGATATTTCCTGCATCCCAGAGCGACTCCTCTTCACCAAAGATAAGTTTAATGTGGAAGCAGGGAAACCGGTTCGTCTTCACTTCTCAAACCCAGACGTCACGGAGCACAACCTACTCATCCTCGACCAAGGCACCTCCATCCAACAAATCGGTGAGGCCGCTAATCGTATGGCGGCCGATCCCGAAGCCGCGAAAAAGGGCTTCATTCCAAACGACAAACGCATCCTCCACGCCACCAAACTCCTAAAGAAAGATACGGTTCAAACCATTCGCTTCATGGCGCCCAAAAAGCCTGGGGAATATCCTTTTCTCTGCTCTTACCCCGGCCACTGGACCATCATGAAAGGCGTCATGATCGTAAAATAGAGGCCGGCCAGATCACCTCAATTCCTTCCGGGCCCACTCCATCGTCTTCTTGGTCATCATGTCATCAGAGGGTTCCTCTTCCATAATTTTTCGGGTCAACTCGGCTTGAAAAAGATAGGCGAAGATCTCATTTGGGTGATCGTATCCGGTATGGATTGGGAACTGCTTTTTCCAGCCCCTAATCAGATTTGGATTAACGAGCTGAGGCATCTTCCCTCCTTTTCTCCAAATCACCCGATAGGTTTCGCCAGTTTTTCGAAGAGGCATTATCGCTTCCTGGAAGGAAGCGGGCATCATCGCCGGATCATCCTTCTCATCGAGAATTGTCTTAAGCCAATAATAATTCCCCTCGTAATCTACAATCCAACGATTTCCCTCTAGTCCATCAGGATTTTGAATTTCGTTGCGCGCCACCCACTCATCATGCCCCACCTTTCCGTCAACTAATCCGTAAACCCCAGTATAAAGGCCCGAAAACTTTCGAGGGAAGCATCGCTGAAGCACATGGATTTGTTCGTGAACAATAATCGTCCCTGCACCCGCCAGCGTCTTCCTACTTTTTCCATGCTGACGATAGTCCTTCACCATGCGATCAAGCGCCCCCTCGGCAATCACCACAGACAAGCCACGAGTATGGCAAAACCCTCCACAATGATCCCCCTTCACCTTAACCACCTGCCATGGTTGGTTGGCTAGAAGCGGAAAATCTTCCACTAATAGCTTGCGATACTCCCCGACCATCCAGAGAACAACTTCTCTTTCTTCCCGAGTAAAATCCATCACAGCATTTCCGAACCTCTTTCGCGCTTCTTTTTCCAAAGCTTCACCTTTCAGAGCTTTCCCCACCACTTTCCCGGTCATTGCCTCAACTTCGCGCCGATTGAGTTCCGTGTAATAAGCTTCAAAACTCTCCCCGAGATAAGCTCGCCGTCCCTCGTCTACCTCAAGGCACTTTACTGTCTCGCGAACCAAGGGGCTTTTTAAAATAGTCGCAGCTTGATGCCTTGTGATTCCATCTTCCCCGATGCGATCCAAAAAGTCCCCATCACCCATCACATTAGAAATATCCGACGGCACCTCGGCATCATCGACAGTATGAGACAGTCCCAAATTATGGGTCACCTCGTGCACCACCACAAAGGCATCTTGCCCAAGCGGAGGATCATCACCCTGAGCAATAAAAGTGACCCATCCAGGCTCCTGTCCAAGACCATTTGGAGCTTCCCTCCCATTGATCTTGCGTGCGAAAAACATATTTGCAATTCGCCGCGGCTGCCGAAAAACACCCTCTTCCATCGCCGCCTTCACGATCACGTCGACATCAATCTCACCATCCCTAAAT
>JAQWSX010000001.1 GCA_029242935.1 Akkermansiaceae bacterium | reverse complement strand
CCACGCCAAACTAGCTCGCGAACTAGACCAACCAGTCGCCGCCTTGCTCAAAGACCTGAAGCAGCGCGGCATGTTGGAGGATACACTAGTGATCTTCGGGGGAGAATTCGGCCGCACCCCGACCGTAGAACTCACCAACGCTGGCAAATCCAAAAACGGGCGCGATCACAATCCCTACGGCTTCACCGTGTGGATGGCAGGCGGCGGCATTCAAGGCGGCACCGTCTACGGCTCCACTGACGATTTCGGATTTCAGGCAAAAGAAAACCCAACCTCAGTCCATGACCTGCACGCCACGATTCTGCACCTGCTAGGATTCGACCACGAACAGCTGACCTACCGCTACGCCGGCCGAGATTTTCGGCTGACAGATGTCTCGGGGAAGGTGATTAGGGAAATTATTAGTTAGCTCGCAAAGTCCTTTCTGATCCTACCAGGCAGATTTGCGTGAAACTTCTCATCTAGGAGATTTATCAACCCCCTTTCACTCCGATCCAGAGCCGACTTCAAGATCTCCCAAAAAAGCAAATTCCTAGCAGGAAAATGTCTTAAAGGTGGCTGGTTCAATTAAGACCTCTAGTCGTTTTTGTTGGGCCTTCCAGTATCGCAAAATCTTTTGAAGTGGCATTGCTAAAGGAAGGATTGTTTGCAACTTCACTGAAAACATCAGACGCGAGATAGTTTTGCATGGCTTCATGGTTTTCCCAGAAATAGACACCTCCGTAGGTGTTGTTGTTTTTATCAGATAGCCAGTGTTTAGAGATTAGCCCTGGCAAGTCGGCGAATGTCTGGGCTATCTCGTTGCAGGATTTTTCGTAGTCCTCGTGAGACAAACCTTCCAAGTTGAAGTTTACTATTTGGATATGCATACCTAAAATCGTCTCTTTTTATACTTAACAGTCAAGTAGGATCAAATGAAGTATCTATATTTCCCCGTGATAAATAAGTGAAAACTCAGCCCGTATTGATACCTCTTTGGCACGATTTATGATTGTATTGTGATTTATTGAACCGAGCTCTACAAAGATTATATCTATCGGATAGAAATGAAAGATCGTATCCAACGCCGCGACTGAGCCCGGAGCATTTGACTGAATTGGTGAGATTTATGAAAATCGCCTTCGTCCAATCTGCCGATCTGAACACCTTCACACCCTCCACCGTGATCCCTGATTCATTGTCCGTGGTCGACGGCAAGATCTGCATGGAATTCCCTCCATCAGATGATGAAAACTTCTTCTTTCGATTCAGGATTGAGTGATCCCCTCATCTCTCCCCTTTCCGGATTCAATGATCCCGCTTAAACGGAATCACGATTCGGGATTCGATCACGCCCTGATCCCGAAACACTTTTCCGGTTTCAAGTTCCCCCTATCCGGATACAGGACTCCTCCCTAAATGAACCCCATATGAGCGTCCGCCCCCCATTACAGGGGACGGACTTTTCACACACACGATTAATTATTTATTATCAACTGATTGATTTTCAATCTATTACAATTCCCGAAGGAGATTGTAAGACCGACTGGGGAAGACAGCCTCACTCCTTTATGCGTGCTGTAGGTCGGATTCGTGTCACTTTTATATTGCGAGGGGAAACTTTCAAACTGATCCCCGTATCCCTTACCCCTGATTCATTGGCAGGCGCGGATGGGTTACAGGTCGACGGATGCTGTCTCGACAAGCTTTCCTTTAATTCCTATCTCTCACGCTGCAATGCGGACTATTTTACTGATTTTCGTGGATGTAATACTCGGATTCTTAATCATCTGTGTTTTGCCTTTTGCTTGGATCCTTAAAGACGGGATCGGTCCTGATAGTGTTCCAACGACCGGCCTAGAGGCGGCCCGGAGGTGCTTCATGTCGTTTTACGTGGGACCCGCAATTCTACTACTCACCTTCTTCGATCAACTCCTTAGAAGAGGTGTTTCTACTAACAAACCCAAATCGAAAAGGGAATCCATTATCTTATGGCTTGTCGCCACTGCTCTTTTTTCCATCCTTGCCCTAATTACACTCCTAATCATTTATAGGTTATAGAATTTAAGGTTGTGCGATATCGCTTATCAGATTGCTCTAGATACCCCTATTTTTCGAATCCCTGATCCTTGCTTCCCCGATCGCGCTTCATGAATCACGACCTAGGGTCCGGTAATGCACTGATCCCGGACCACCTTTCCGGATTCAGGGATCGTGCTTAGGGGGAATCAGGATTCGGGATACAGAAAAAAGGGTTTGTCGGTAAGGGGTCCGCTTCAAAAGCGCGGAGCTGCGGGTCCTATTTCTGTAGTTCGGCGCTCCATCAGAGACGCATGACAGATTCATGGTTTCGCAGCCTTCTGCTCCTTTCTATTTCTTGCTCGCTCGTTCGGCTTCGATTCGATGGAAGGCCTCGACGACCGCAGGCGGCCAACGGAAGGTGGGAGCCTCGGCGGGATCGAAGCCTCTCAGTTGTAGCTCGTCCAAACGCTCCGCCACAGGCACGTAGAGCCACTTGTTTTGTCGAAAGGAGTCATCAAGCAGTTTGGCGAACTCAGGCATGTGTGTTCGCATCTGCTGGCGCGTTTGCAAGTGGCAGACGTGTTCTCGCTTCGGTCCAAGAACCTCGAATGAACTCTGCCCACCGCCAGACTTCGGCCTGATGGTACCATTGCAGTTGAACCACGCCTGCACACCCTCGGCCCAGAACTCGGCGATGCCGCCCTCGATCGCATACCCACGGAAGCGACCGCTCTTTTCCGCCTTATCGAACAAACCCCGAAGGCGAACATCGAACTGGTCGTCCAGACCGCCGATGACACTTTGAATTCCGTGGGCGAACTCATGAATAAAAATGTTTTCCCCTTCCCAGGGGTCGCCCTTGAAATTGAGCACGTTTTCTTCACCACAACTGACCGGCCTGCTACCCAGACCGCGGGCCCGATAAGCCCACCACAGCGACATCCCCCGGCAGTCGGGCAGGTCGGTCTGCAGTTCGCAATAAGCCATCACGGCCACAAACATCTTTCTCTTCTCACAGAGGGCGCTCATCACGTCAGGTCGATTGGCAAGCAGCCTCTTTGCCAGGTACCCGACCTCGCGCAGAGCAGGAAGCGAGACCTTCTCCGAACCGGCAACCACCAGGCCGTCGGCCACGATATGCTGCTTGTAAAACGGGTCGAGTGTCTTCCTTAACGCTTCGGCGCTGTAGGGCTGCTTCGCGGAATCAGCTTCCTCCGCAGCGCAGGAACACGACCAGGAAAGCCAGCACCCGCTACTTGCCAAAACCAAGACCGTGTTCCGAAAGTGAGCTAGTTTCATGCGTCATAAATGTTGTTGCATGCATGAGAAAATCAATGAGAAAATAAGGCAATAAAAACGCCTTCTTCCCTGCTTTAACAGTCTCGCAATTTGAAACTAATGGTGCTTCCCGCAGCGTATCTATCATCTCTTCTATTTGTCTGCGGACTTCTCTTTCACAGCTCCGAGACGGGAACTAAATTCAGCCCCTTCGCTTAAAGCACTCATGGCAAATTGATCCGGACACTGGAAGCTGTTTCATCTCCCTTCAGTTTTCAATTCTTCACTCGTTTTAGCTTTTTTTTCGCGAAGGAAGGCAGCGGCTTTGGTTCTTTTAAAACGGGTAGCGAAGTCTAAAGGCGTTCCTCTCGGGGCACCTCCTAAGGCATTCATATTTGCACCCTTTGAAAGGAGCAGCTCAATGATTTCAATATGGCCTTTTTCAGAAGCGTAATGGAGTGCCGTTTTATCAGACCAATTTCCTGAATCCGCTTGGGCACCTTTCCTCAGGAGTAAAGAGGCAATTTCCTTGTGTCCATATTCAGACGCCAAATGCAAAGGTGTTCTTCCGCCCATACTCGTTTTAGTGAAATCTACCTTGCCGTTCAGTAGCGCTTTAACCCCGACCATATCTCCAGTTTTCACCGCAACAAAAATCGACGAGGAATGACCGCCATGCTTTTTAAGAATATCGGCAATTGCCTTAAATTTATGATGCCGATGATCCTTGCGAAGATTCGGTGGTGGAGTTGCATTACTTCCACCATACATTTGGGAACGGGCATTATCGAGTGGTGTACGGCCGCTACCGTCATTTGTAGGAAAGGAGGACTGCCTATTTACATCTGCGCCTTCAACAATAAGGAGTTCTACGATTTCCTTATGTCCCTCACTCGCCGCTAGATGCAAAGCAGTTTCATCAAATAGGGACAATTTCGCATTCACATCAGCACCTTTAGCTAAGCTCTGTTTCACAACAACTAGATCTCCTTTTTTGACAGCGGCTAGCAGTTCCGCTTTGGCCTCTGGATCCATTGGCTTTTTCCTCGCAGAACTTTCCACCTCTTTCGTTGCAACCTGCTTAGATCCAGCATCCTTTGCAATCTCCGTGTTATCATTCAATTCCTTCTTTTCTTCGCATCCGATGATGAGCAGGCAACTGAGCAGTGTAAGCATCTTCTCCATGAAAACTTGATCCTAGATTCCGAGTCCTGACACACAATTACAAAGTGGGAGCCTGATTGTATAAACTTTCCCCCCTAACCCATTATCAACATTAGTGTCCCCCTTTCCAGATTGATTGATCCTGCTTAGGAGGAATCAGGGATCACGACTCAGGAATGCCGCTATGCACCATATAGGAACCATCACACGGAGTGAGTAAAATCCTATGAACAAGAGGCCTATTCCACTCTGAGGACTAGGACTCCTATAAAATAACCCGCCATAGAAATGGATGAAAAACCCGCCATAGAGGACTGAGCCGATGATCAGAGTAATCTGGGAAGCTTTATTATTTGTAAGTAAAGACAGACATAAGGATAAAATCAGAGGTCCAAGAGCAAATGGGACCATAAATATGGTTCCACTAAAACTTCGAGAATTGGAATCAAGAATACCTATACCGACCACCAGTATTACTGCGGTTACCACGAAAGCTGGCGAACACGCCCTATCAATCAATTTCATAGGTTCATTTTACACACCTCCTTGTGTGACCTGAAATTGATAATGCTTGAGTGATAATCGGTCAGAATGATGCATGGGCACACTACTACTATTTTTGAGCCTCTTTATCCTCACAAGATGCAAAGACAACCCATCGGTAAGCACGCCGCCGATCTAAGGTAGTGCAACACTGATTTTTTCTAGAAATGGGGAGGGTGATCAGAAACAACCAATAGGAAATGAAGCTCGGAGAAAAAATGGATAAAAATAAAATCTAAAATCATAAAATGGACTATACTCCTTTATCTCTTCGCAAAGAGTAAATCCAAATTAGATCCATGAAAAAAATTTTACTATCTGTAAGTGCTCTTCTAATGTCGGGCTCACTTTTAATTGGGGCTCCCAAAAATGACATCGTCGACACCGCCGTGGAAGCAGGCAGTTTTAAGACTCTTATCAATGCAGTCAAGACTGCTGGTCTTGTCGATACGCTTAAGGGACAAGGCCCCTTTACCGTATTCGCTCCGACAGACGAAGCTTTCAAAAAGTTCTGGCCCGAGACTCTGAAAAACCTTCTTAAGCCCGAAAACAAAGATAAACTTCAGATGTTGCTCACTTACCACGTGATCTCAGGAAAAGTGAAAGCCAAAAAGGCAAAGAAATTGGAAACAGCGGTGCCCGTTAGTGGCGGTTCCTTGAAGTTTTCCGCCAAGAATAAGGAATTATATGTAAATTACGCAAAGGTTGTAAAAGCGGATATCAAGGCATCCAACGGAATCATCCACGTGATCAACGCTGTCCTCGTTCCCAATACGATGAATGATGCCAAGTGAATGCCTACTTCCCTACACTAGCCCCCGATTCACCCCTCCCCTTTCCGGATTCAAGCATGCTATTTAGAGGGATTGGCGAATCGTCGGCGGAGGATTTATCTAAAAAAAAACCTGACTTGTGGATCTCGAATCCGGATACTTCGAAAAGTTGCCCAACGCTTTTTGCGAGTATTGTCCTGTAATTTGGTTCAATCAAATCAGACATCTAGTAACTCCCAATGGCTATCTAGATTTTTTGGCTGCATTAACTAATTCGCAAAGTTTCGATCGGTTCAATCCAATCTTGGTCATGAATGCGTATGAAACCTCTCTCATATTCGCGTCCACGCCTTGAATCGATATATAGCTCGCAAAGTCCCAACGCTTCCTCACTCTGATCCTCTTGATCTGATCTAATGGAATATCCACTGTACTTTCTGTGTCGAGATCTTCACTAGCTATCTCTTGTATATTTTCAGATAACTGTCCGATGAGACCAGATTTTCCATCGCTAAGAAAAAGAAACCGCCGATTTGTTACGATAACCGTGCCCCATTTAGTACCAAAGATAAACCATTTTGCCCTAGGGCCCAGAGATCGGATCATGTAAGGCTCCCAACACAGCACCTTTTCATCATCCGGAGTTTGAGGAGAAGAAAGCCTAGAAAAATCTTGGCTGATTGAACTAGGCTTCTCGGGAGAGCCGTTTTCATCCGATAAATCTGGGACTGCAGTCTCCTTGGAATAAAGATCTCGCACTTCTTGAAGGGGCTTCCAAGATTCCATTCCCTCTCTCCATACGAAATCCTGTGGCGCGATCTCCCCAGTTGCGATTCGCGACCTTAGCGTAGCCTCATCGAATGGCCCGTATTGCATATTCCCTTTTCCATAAAACCAATCAGACATCGCAATTTTTAAAATTACATTCCTATAATTTGATAGCCCTCTTTAACGGAGATGGACTCAGCCGGTGATCGAGGTCGCTCACCTTTAAATTAAGGGGACTTAACCTAAAAAGTTCAAGCCATTATAGATCGAGTCTGTATCCCTAAAATCGAAAAAAATCACGAAGCATGCACACTTCCTCCCCTTTCCTGATTCAATGATCCTGCCTAGGGGGAAGCGGGATTCGGCAGGTAAAAAGTTTAGCCTCTCTCGGTTGCCGCTTCATCGATCACGATTCAGGGCACGATTATGCGTTGGTCCCAAGCCACCTTTCCGGTTTCGAATTTCCAATCCTTCCAGACGCGTATTCAAGTTCCAGCAGTATAAGAGGATGAAATAGTCCAGAATTGTGTTCACACCCTTCTGCCAGAAAAGATGCCGACCCTAATCTGAGGGAAGAGCCAAACCTATCCGAAAGAAGTTACTATCCGGAACATAAGAAGTGACCCCAAGATCAAATTCCCAGCTATTCCCTCCCAAACTCGTCGGCGTAGCCACCGTTACGTTCGTGTAGTTTTGGGTGATCCCAAGATCTTCACTACGCTGCACCACGAAGCTGAATGAACCGATATATTCCTCGGGAAAGTCAAAATGGATTCCGATTTTACTGCCCGAAAGTTCAAGAAGCTTGAAATTTGTGATGGCGGGCGTGACGGCAGAAACTGCCGGAATCTCGGTGTTGTCATCTCGCGGATCGAAACCAATAAGGTAAAGTTGCAGGTAGGTAAATCCATTGACGGGATGCAAATCATAAGGGCCGACCACACCCAATGATCCAAAGAAAAACTCCTCCCAGTCATCGCCAAGAAGATTAGCATTCGCATCGTTATCCGACACAAGCGGAACCGAAATTACCTCAATAGAAAAAACCTCCATTCCGATGTAGGGAGCGTCGGTAGTGACGTCGGTATATCCATTGATCCGGTATCGGGTGCCTAGGGCGAGACCGAGGCCCTGATCAAGATTTAATGGGTCTCCATCGATTTCAAAAAAGCGGACAGGTGAGAAGTCATCGGTCTTCTCAAAGAGATAGGTGTCGCCTGGAAGAGTGGGAGCTTTGACCTCGACGACCCATTCCGCAGTCGGTCGATAGGCGTTCGACAGAGTCCCCAAAGCGGTTTCCATCTCTGTGAAGGAATCAGTGATTTTTTGTGGGGGGAAGGAACCACCAGAATATTCGGAAGGCAGAGTTCCGTCACGAATGAGCATGCGGAGAGCATCGAGCGGTAGTGGCAAGAGAGGAATGACGTCAACCGGTGGCGCAGTTGGCCCGGAGTGGGCCACGTGGAAATCATAGAGTGCCTCGACGAGCAAGGGGAGTTCGGAAGCATCAGCAATACTAGCAGAGATTTCAGAGAGCAATTCTTCGTAGCTCAGCCCCTTGGCGATAAGGGCATTCTGCATGAGGAGGTTAAAATGAGTGCGCTCAGAGTCGCCGAATCGTTTACCAAAGAGGGTAAATTGCGAATGTGCCAATAGTTGAGGAAGAGCGGGCGGTCCGGGATCTGCTGGAATCAGCTGAGGAAATCCAAGTGCGATTTGCTCCGAAGTCGTTAAGCTCGATGAAAGTGCATTGAAGAGAGCGGCCTCAACTAGCACAGCAACCGCGGTGTCGATAGGTTCAAGATCTGTAATAGTCGAAACTTGCTCAAAGGAGCTGTAGGCAGCAGCGGCGTCGGCCACCCAAATCGCAGCATCGGAGGATTGATTGCTCCCCGAGAGAACGGGCGAGATCTCAGGAACCTGCTGGTCGGGGTGAGAGATCAACTTGTAAATCTCGCGCCCTCCCCGGACCTCAGGCGAGACCCCATTGAGGAAAAAGAATTCCGGCGAGTTCAGCACGAGGAGCTCGTTGACCGAAACCGAAGAGTTAGTCTTAAGGCTGGCAGCGAGTTGACCGCTAAGAACCGCTGGTGAAGTAAGAATTTGAACCGGAGCAGAAGCAAGAAGCCCAGAGGTCATGGAGTGAAGATTGATCAACTCACCGTCTTCAGGCAGAGCGGCGAGACCATCGGAAGCCTTACTGGCTCCGGTGTTGAATGCCTGAGCAAGAATACGAATGCCTTCACCGAGAAATGGATTAGTGGAGATTAGAGGCTCGGAAGCATCGTCGTTGGGGTCAGAGCCATTGATAATTTCATCGAGGTCGCTATATCCATCAGCATCGGCATCAGGTCCGCTATTAGAGGTGAGACCATATTCCTGCTCCACAAAATCGGGAACTCCATCGGCATCGGTATCGAAAGTGCGGAGCTGATCACTATCAAAGGTGTAGGTGCGCATCACAATGGGGCTGAAGGCACCGGAGTTAATGTTCTCGGTATAAAATTGCCAGCTAGACGGATAAACTACAGTCACGGGTCCCAAGTAATTCTTCCAGCCAGAACTCGAGCCAACTTCACGGTAGAAAACGCGGTAAAGGTCATCGTCCACCAACACAGTGGCTTGAACCGGATCCTGGTAAAGACCACTCTCAGGACTGACGTTGATCGGAGGAATCGAGAGAGCCAACTTTCCCTCAAAAGCAGTGAGGGAAATAGTGTCTGAAATTTGGTTAGTGAGAAGATGACCGGAACCGGGTGGAACGGCCGGAGCGGTAGATATGGGGTTGTCAAGGCCAGCCGCAGGATCAGCGAAGGTCTCCACGAAAACATTGGGAGGAAGCGGAACCGGAGATGACTTACTCGTCCAGTCTGGGCTACGATCAAGCTGCAAGAGAGTAGCGGTGGGATCGACGAGTGGTTCTTTAGAAAACCAGAAAAGCGTTGGGGAATCCTGAGCCGCGGGCCTCAAGGAGGCTAAGCTTCCTGAATCTTTTAGGACGAAGCCAGAACCATTCCACCCGAAGAAATCAAAAGTGGTCGAACTCCCACCCGCTCCATACACTCCGAGCACCCCACGGCTGGAAATAGGAAGCAATCCGCGAAAGGGATCTTCTCCAGAAGGCTCGAAAGTTTGGACAGAATTAATACTATTTGCGCCATCGATCGTGAAATACTCTCCGGTGCCATCAAAATAGGTCACGACAAACCCACCAGCACCTAGGCCCTCAGGAGCCGCCGCCATGCTAGTTATCCTCTTTGGAAGAATCACTTTGGTTGCAGCATCCAAATTTACCAGCGGGAAGAAAATTTCGAATAAGTTAATATTGCGAGTTCCTGGCAAGTAGGTAGCGACCATGAGAGTGTTGTCATCACGCCGAATATTCGAAGCGACCAGAGAAGCGGCAGCGACTTTGTCACCGAAACCAATCTCGATCTTCTTACCTGCATTTTGATTAAGATAGACAATCCGATTTAATCCGGGACCGTTTTCCACTCCGATGGCGTAGCGGTCTCCTCTGAAATCATCGTAAAGATCCTGCATTCCAGAGAAGGAACCGAAGGCACTCCCAATAAGATCAAGACTGGAAAAGGAGCCAGCAGGGTCCTTTCGCAGATTCAAAGCATCACCAACTCCGGCTTCCGAATGGGTCACAATAAGATCACGGGTGGCTCCGCCAGCCCTATGCAGTTGAGCCACGAACTCTGGAGCAGGCCTATCAGCAAAAAGCGGACTAGAAAACCCAGAAACGGTATTAACAAAAGAGAGTCGATTCGAATCGACCGAAGTGAGAACGGCTGCTTCGTCATCTCCATCGAAGTAGCCCGAAGTCGCGCCGGTCACCAAGGGGAGCCCACTGTGAACCGAAGGGAAGACCACCACCTTGTTCGAGGCATCGACAACAACTCTCCGCAACTGACCCGAACTGCGATCGATGATTAAGATTCCATTTTTAGATTCCAGAGGAAGATGGATTTCGCCATCCAGATAGACCGAGGGAGCAGCAGCAGCAGCAAGACTTGCGACGAAAGAGAGGACGAGAATTTTCATTAGTGTTGCACCGGGTTGGTTGGAATGACCCGATCCACTTCACCACGATCAGTGAAGTGAACGATAAGATATTGATACTTGGCCCCACGGGCCACCGGCAAGGGGTCGACCCAGAACATGAGTTTATCGAAATCACGCAGATAGGGAACATCCGCGAACTTGATGGGATCAGCCAAGACCGTATTCTCCAACGAGCGTGAAAAGGTTCCACCCATTGGCAGATGAAATGCAGGATTACCGTTGGGCGCGGTGGTATTAGGCAGATCCCGCTTGTTTAGAAAACGGAAGAAGGGATCCCTCAAGATCCGACCCGCCGCGGCCAAGTCTTGATAGGTGATACGGTCAATGAGCGGAGAAACCTGCACAAGATTGGGAACCGCATTCGGATAGGCATTACTGGGAAGCTGATGTCGATAGACGATGAAAGGATAAATCGTTTCGTTCCCTTTCGGATCGATGGGATGAATGTTTTGCCTCCTAAAGGTAAAGAAAATATCGAGCGGGTCGAGGTCGGGGCCAATAGCGTTTTTGCCCTCGAAAGCATTGAAAGCACCCATGAGAATAGCAGAGGAATGGGTGTCGGGCTCAGGAAGGGCTAGAGCGTAAAATGGTCCCTCACCCGGTTGGTAATTTATAACAGCTAGTTCCTGATCCGAGGCACCAGGAACTCCTAGGGCCGGCCATGGTATAACCCCCCTCTCACTTTTGGAAGCGGGGGACCAGATGGCCGAAACGGTATTTGAAAATGGTCCGGTAGGCCTAGCCTGATCGTCGATCGGAGGATTTTGATAACTCCCCTTCCCAACCGCGCGCACAGCGAAGGTCAGTCGCTGACCAGCGGGCACCTCGAGAGTCGCGGAGAACTCAGCACCCTTTCCCAATCGACCGGAGGCAACAGTTGCAGTTTGGTAACCACAAAAATTTAGCGAAGAACTCTCTTCATTCACAATGAGACCATCAAGAATATCCAGCTTTGGTCCGATCACTGTAGACTCGAGTTCGGGATCGCCTTGCGAGGCAGACGCACACCAGATTTCAAACCTCTCAACGCCCACCGGATCGCAGAACCATTTGAGCTGAAGCTGGGCCTTGCCACTACTCACAACAAGGCTGGAAGGATCCGAGACCATGGGCGTTCCAAGGTCTCCATTCTTAATGGTGACGCATCCGATCTGGATGCGTGCACTGGAATTCCCGTTTTGATCGAAGACCTGGAGAAAATAGCAAACCTCGGTGCCACCAGCTGTGGGAGGAGCAGGATCAATGACGGTCAAATCTGCGGGTAGAAGGGCCGGTATATCGTCGTCAGCACCACGGAAGAGAAGTTCATAACCACCATCATTTCCTACACGGCGGTAAATACGGTATTCAAAGGTATCTTCAGGCAGGGTCGCGGTTAAAGTCGGCCCAACGATCGATCCACTAGGTCCGATGACATCATGAGGAAGCGGAGTCGACCCGGGTGTTACCTGCAAAATAGGACTACACTGTTCAAGAGTTCTGAGGAGAACAGTCACCACAGGCAGGTTACCCTCACTCTCTTTTACTACTTCGACCAGACATGGTTCCCACGGACTAACGAGACCGTTGATGCTCCGGGTTCGCACGCGGAGTTCCGTATTATTTTTGGTGCCAAGATCGACAGGAATAGTGACATCTTTTTGATTGGAAATCTGGAAAATTCGACTGGTTTTAAAAAGGAGGTCGTCGGGGCTAGGATTAAGATCGAAGTATTCGAGCTCAAAGCTTTGGATCATGGAGTCCTGACGGATAAAGCGGGCAATGAAACCCTCAAAATCATCGGGAACATTAGTCTCTCCCCGTGGAATTGCTATGATGCGTCCGTCACAAAAAACACGGGGCAGATACCGACAACGACTAACATAACCACTTGGATTGAGCGGACCCACACGATCACGAAGAACCCCAAAGGCCGGTGGCGAATGGGCTGAAAGGTTTTTAGGATCACAGGCGCAGTCATCCTCAGCCCTTACGGTATACCACCAGGTGCGGCCAAACTGACTGGTATTCCCCGGCGTGATCTTGGGAGCTTCGGCACCATCATCATCAAAGGTCACAAATTTTGCACCCGCGACATGGTTCACAGCGCCCACCCGATTGAGATTGATAGTCGGATTCCCTCCCATCGATAAATGCTGAGTGTGCTCGCTCCAACGATAAATATGATACCGGGTCGCGGAACTTTCTTCGGGATTCTCAGGAGTCTGGCGAATGCGGAGACGTAGGTGTTGGTTTCCCTTGAGATCATAAAGAGCGGCATTGGTCGCTTTTTTGTAAACATTGGTGATGGAATCGATGGTCGGGGCAGTTGGGGGGAGACGGTCACAAATGACAACTCGGGTGCCTTCGGAAACAAGCCCTGGATGACCGGCAATATCACGTGCCGCCACGAAATAGTAGAAAGTTTCGCCATCTTCGAAAGCATTGGTCGGTGGATCATTGTCATCGTGAGCAAAAAATGTCTCGGGGGCCGATTTAGCATTTATGGCTTCGCCAGCAGTCAGCAAAGCAGTGGCCATGAGAGGAAGAGTGTTGACGCGCTTGGCATCAGGATCTTCATCACCGAGAGAAGATGT
Source organism: Akkermansiaceae bacterium (assembly GCA_029242935.1). GTDB lineage: Bacteria > Verrucomicrobiota > Verrucomicrobiia > Verrucomicrobiales > Akkermansiaceae > SW10. Next base: position 5,363 of record JAQWSX010000001.1, on the reverse strand, counting down.
GATCAGACTTTCAAGAAGATTGATATCTGGAGTAGCCCCAGCTTGATCCCATCCCCGAGCGGCAACAGCTGATTCCTTAACCCGGTAAAGATTGAAACCAAAGGTATGCGGGAACTGCCGACGAAGGTTATCGGGAATGCCCCAACGTTGGCGAGTCACGAGGTGATTTCGGGGGGAAACCACCTCTTGATGGGAGGCCTTGGCTGGGAAGAAAATTTCAAATGGCCGCGACGTTCTGTTGAGGACGATTGGCTTAGCGGGATCGAGTGTGACACGCCCGATTACCCGCAGGTCGTTTCCTCCGGTATCGATCTCCCGCACTTCGTAGGTCTGCACGGCGCCTGCTTTTGCCTTGATTGAAAAGCCATGACCGAGGGCCATATAAACGCCCGGATGCGTACGCCCGAGAAAAAAGAGTCGTTCAAGAACTTTAATATCAGTTGCCGCGATCCTCAGTAGATGAGCGAGCTTCTTCGCTTCTTCAATCGTGGGCTCGATTGGAGGGATCGGTTGCGTCCCCGGTTCATTAAGAGCATCAGCGTAAAGCGTGTTGATACGGTCAGCAACAGAGTCCGCGTTCTTATCAAAGCGGCCTCCCAGTTTAAGCAAAGCATGGATGACCCCCGGACCTGATTGCAAACGAGTCCGACCTAAGAGAAAGTAGGGATCCGCCGAATTTGAATTTCCATCTTTACGATACACCGCAAATTCACGTCCAAAAGTGGAGAGAGGGTCGCCGGGTTGCCACAAGACATAGGCATGAGGTTGCGGTGCAGTTTGATAAATCTTTCCCACCGTATAAACCAAAGGATCGGTATTTTGACCGAAGAGCGGGAAAACAATTGCCAGAAGGAGAAATGTAACGAGACGTTGCATGATGGGAAAAGGTTGGTTCTTAGAAATCGACATCCCAATCACCGTTTTTATAAGAGATCATAGCCGAGGCGTTAAACTTGACGCAGAAAGGACACCACCCAGCCTTGCCCGAAAGCTTACCAGTCCCAGAGGCGGAGAATGATCCATCCTGCACAATACCGGTGAGGTTGACGGTCCCCTTGATTGAGACAACGCAAAGGGCTTCCCCGGACACCCCAAGAAACATCTTACCTACAAAAATTGGCGAGAGGGAATCATCGACAAAGAAGCCCACACCCGTTCCCACACTAGCAGAAATATTAAAGAGACAGGACGCCGGAACCCCGAGCACAAGCTCCGAGATGGGAAGCCAAACTTCACCATAGACGTAAGCCCCAGTGAGAGGCATATCCCCTGTATCGAAGAGTGAACCCACATCTTCGTCGACCAATAATAAAGGTGCAGTCGTGCAAGTTCGGCCAAAGAAGACACCGATCGAAATTTCGTAGGCATTGAAGATTCCGCAGGCTCGCGTTCCGAAATAGCATTCGTCTCCACCAATCGCGATAGTTGCCGCAAGGCAAGTGATTTTGAAGGACTGAAATTCGATTATTCCATCGGTGATGCTAAACTCTCCGCCTACCCCGTGCGGTTGGAGGCCGGAACCTTCATCCTTAAGCGACATCTTCACTGCCAGACTCGCTTTAAGATCATCCGAAATCCAGTCAAGGGGCACGTCAAGGGCACCAATCGTCACTTCCACCGCCCTCTGTCCTGGACCGAGGCAGGCATTTTCATCGATTGAAGTGTAAGAGCAAATCTCAAGAAAGACATCGAGCTGCATCTCATCTGGGACCTTAAGTTGCATGCTAGCGTCGAGCCGCACCTTTCGCAAGGAGTCGCCATTAAACTCGGCGTAACCCTTCACTTCAGCCGCTCCCATGTAATCCTCTACCTTGCCTTTGAAGAGATTGATCTTATTTTCGAGAGGGCCCAAATTTTCAGAAATGATCTCTTTGATGACACCAGTGACCTGATCGAGCATGACACCCACCGCCTGCTCAAACTTAGCCTGAACATCATACAAGTTTTGCCTTACTAAATACTGAAACTGCTGAATGAGCGGTGACTGCATCAGCGCGTCCTTGAGTTCAGCCTTGATCGTGGCAACAAAATCATCCTTGTCGAATTCATCAAAAACATCGATGTAATCATCTAAGACACTTTCTCCGCCGACTACATCGATCCCATTCTGTTGCGCGAAGTCACGGATAAAGGAAACGACGCGGGTTGCCGGTCGAGCCATAATCTGCTGAAAGCCATCAACGGACGTAAGAGCCTCGTTCACCATTTCATTAAAGTCATCAATGAACCCGGTAGCGGCATCGACTACCTCATAAATATCTTTGAGCGCTCCGCGAACTTCCTGCGCGATTAGGGCAAGACGTTGCAGCTTATTCTTTTGCTCGTTAATCACGGCGTTAAGTTCAGCCGAAAGTTCGGAGGCAAGGCTCTCGAGAAGAGGGGCAATTACGGCAGCAACATCAGGCTCGACCACCTCGGAAATCAGCAACTTCACGAGGCTCTCCACGATAGGAAAATCCCCGTTGGCATCATCCAGCAGGATACCGGAAAAGATATCACTCTGAGGGTTGGCCACCGTGAATGGCTCAAGACGAAATTGGGGTGCCCCTCCGTCTACCTCAACCGCATAAGCGAGCGTATCAAGCCCTATAATCATTTTCTCAAGAGCATCCTTCAAGCCGGCGGTGAGGGAAGCCGCGTCCTGCCCAGTATCGGAGAGTTTAATCAACTCGTCACGAAGACCAGTAGCAAAAAAAGGATCTCCCGCATTGAAAATGGAAGCCTCCACTTTAGCATTAAGCTGGGCCTCAAAATCAGTCCACTTCGGACTTTGACTGTAAGCCGCTTTAAGATCGTCATAGAGTGGGGAAAAGACGTTTTCCGCAGCCGAATCGACAACTGGATTGACCACGGCATCAAGCGAATCCGACAAATAGTCCTCAAACTTTGCAAAAGCATCGTCAAGCGCATCCTTAAGCGGCTGCTGAATTGCTCCTGCCACCGCTTCACTGACTCCGTCGATTTGCGGATTCAGTAGGCTGGTCAGGCTGATATCGCCTAGCCCGTCATATTTAGCTCCAAAAGAGACACTCGCCGCTCCAGCATCAAGATAATCAATCTGGTGTTCAACATCGATGACGAAGATCTCATCCTTGGCGGATCCCATCGACTCAAAGTGCCGAGTAGAATCGGTCCATCGCAGCGGGTAGCTCAGACCAATAATTCCGAAGAGATCTTGCTCGGCTTTAATGAGGAAATTGGGATTGGTATTCGAATTGGGCTGCTGATATTCCGCCAATGAGATTTGCCCTTTCGGCCAGGAAGTGTGGTTGGGGTCAAAATAGATTTTATTGAAAAAGCTCTCGGGATCGGGGCCACCACCCATAGTCCAACCTGGAGCCAGATAAATCGGCGGTGTGGGAGGGTTACCTCCGGAAATGAGGGGGAGCCCATTGGCTGAAGTCATTACCTGCACCTGAAAATCTCGAAAATAAGGCACGTTGATGGTACTCGCAAAAGTCACAAATCCTCCCAGCGAACCAGGCGGATCGGGAACCGCGGCCGGATTGGAATAACGGAGCTTCCCCACTGTGACGAGTTGGTAATCAGCATCGGGACCCTCCATGGGAATAGAGGCCGGAACACCCAGTTGACTATCGATATCAATGCTCGCACCAGTCTCTTTTGTTAGAAGGTTGCCATCGCTCGGATTGAAAGCGAAGGTCCCGTAAAGTGGTTGGTTGATGTAAGCAACTTGGGTTTTGATACCCATGGAGAGGCGACCGTCAAAAGTCACGGGACAAGAACCCGGAGGATTGGTCTCAAAGGTTTCAAAACGCATCGAAACCGCTTCAAAGGTCGAGTTCCAGTAAACGAGGTTTTTGACAGAATTATCCTCTGGATCTAGCTCGGCACCGCTCAGCTCGCCAAGACAAGTAAGATTGAGACCGAGAAAGCGCTGAAAGAAGTCAGAATAACCAGTTACACTCACGCCGCCATTGATCCAAGAATCCTCCTGCTCTGAAGCAATGAAGGAAAGCTGGAAAGAACTTAACTCAAAATCGTAACCGTAAATATTTAAACTGCTACCGAATGTACCATCGGACGCAACCTGACGACCGAACACTCCAGCGCAGCGTGTATAGTACTTCGAAGCTCCGTCGTTAACAAGCTCGTAAGAATAGTCCGATTGGACACCTCCAAGGCGAGAAGCCCCTTTCTCATCATTATTTAATACCGTGAAATTCAGTCCAGGATAAGCGCCATGACCTTGAAGGTATTCCGGTTCTGTAGGGAGGTGCAGATCGGGAACCGAAGGATCCTTGTTAAAGCCCATTAATAAGAGAGCCCCAGGAGCGAAGTCCCCTCCTCCATTTACGGAGTAAGGAGCGGTAGTAACGAGAACATTGTCCTCCGCATAAAGCTGATAACCAGGCATGAAAAAGTCGGTCTTGGTAAAAGAAGCGGTACGGTGGGCATAGGGGTAATTCGGATCAACCGCAGCCGGTGCGTTCCCATCACCGCGGGCTCCCCACGCCAATTGAGCGGGGCTATTTAAAAATGCAAAGGTATAGAGCCCCCCACCCGGAGTGTTAAAGAGCTGACCGGAATCGGGGATGGCCAAAAGTTTCTCTTTTGGCACTCCGGATGCACAAGGGTCAATGCCTTCCGGGCAAGTTTGGTGGTAGGACAGAGCGACCGAAGCCGTCTGGTCGAGGGTGGAATCTTCAGGGACACCATCCTTCAAATTAAGAGTGGAATTAGTCCGCCAGTCAACCTCGGCGTAGGCTGGGAAATGCGTCTGGAAGGCGGTCGCAGCAATGTCCAGTTCAGCAGAGAGGCGGGAAGACTTATCTTCGGCAGCCGCTGCAAGAATACGATTACCATTAACGGCTTGAACGCGCCGCAAGTAGCGATCATTAGAAGCCCGATCCCCTAATTTGTAACCCCGGTCATCGACAGACTCAATATCCCCATTGTTGAGGTTCGTTTCGAGTTCATCGAAAGCATCCTGATGAATGTAGCGCACGGAATTTACAGCTTCAAAATCGAGCTGACCAGTCGTGAGCAACTTAAGTCCTCCGGTTGAAAAACGAAGGGGCTGTGACTCGTCGACGATCCCTGCGTTCGCCCCAATAGCGATCGTAACATCTGAAAAGATATTGAGGTCGCTGGCCAGCTTTTGGGCTCCAACCTGGGAAATGGTGGTCTCGCCATGATGAGAGGAAATAGTGATGTCTGGGAGGTAGACCAAACCCTGAGGCAAACGCACCATTAGGCTGTTTGTCGAAAGACCCGTCATTCCGAGAATCACAGGGCCGTATTGGAGAGTCAGACGATTGGCGGCATGCTCTATCGGATCGCCTGGGGCGCCCGGCAGAAAAACCTGTTCGGTTCCCCCGTAAACCGTGGCATCGCCATTA
>JAQWSX010000135.1 GCA_029242935.1 Akkermansiaceae bacterium | reverse complement strand
TTCGCCACCCACGTTCGCATCAATTTCGTCAAAAACCATCAGCGGAGTTGAATCCTGATCCGCTAGCGCGTTCTTCACAGCAAGCATGACCCGTGAAATTTCACCACTCGATGCGACTTGCCGCAGCGGTCTTAGTGGTTCACCAGGATTGGGTCCAAAGAGGTATTCGACATCTTCCAACCCAAAAGCCCCCGGTTCCGCTCGGACGTTCAACTGCACTTCAAACTCCGCCTGTTTGAAACCCAAATCCACCAAATGTCCGCGCACTTCTTCCGCCAAAGATGGTGCGTGCTTCTTCCGCTTTGAACTAATTTTTCGCGCTACTGTCCGTAACTTTTTCAAAGCCTGATCAACATCTTGTTTAAGTCGCGCCAGAAATTCTTCCCGGTTATCGGAACCCTCCAACTTCAGTCGAGCATTCTCGGCATGATCCAGCGCATCCTGCAGAGTTGGACCATATTTCCGCTTGAGAGATTCAACCAAATTAAAGCGATCCTCAACCTCCTGCACTTCGGACGGATCAATCTCAAGATCATCGAGATAGTCGACAACGCTCCGCTCAAGTTCCTGCATCTGCATCACCGAGCACTCGACCTCCTCCGCCAAATCAACAATCGCTGGATCGATCTGGCGCAATCCAGAAGTCACGCGTTGAAGATCCTCCAACCCTGGCCCAACAGTCTCGTTGATTAAATTCACAGCCTTGCCAGCCAATTCACCCAAACGGTTCGCATTGCTGCTCCGCCGATAGCGTTCCTCCAAATCCTTCTCTTCCCCTGCTTTGATTTCTGCCGAGTCAATTTCCTCAACTTGAAACCGTAGCAACTCTTTTTCCTGATCACTAATTTCGCGCTGAGCACGCGCAGTTTCATATTCTTCGCTTGCCTCGCGCCAAGCAGCCCAACTTTCACGATAGGTCTTCACTTCTTCGCCGGCCGCTCCATAAGCATCCAGTAAGGCCAACTGCCTCTCCGGTGAAAGCAAAGACTGATGATCATGAGGGCCATGAAGATCAACCAAGTGCTGTCCGATCCTTTTCAAGACACCTAAGGTCGCAGCACCATTATTAACGAATTGCTTGTTCGACGAAACCCCAATCACTCGACGAATAATCAACTCATTTTCCTCACAGCAGTCCAAACCGACTTCCTTTAGAATTGCATCGATCGCCGAGGATTCGGAGAGCTGGAAAATTGCCTCCACCATACATTGATCCTCGCCGGTACGAATGAGCCCTTTGTCGGCCCGCTCACCCAAAATCAACTTTAGAGCACCCACAATGACCGACTTTCCCGCGCCGGTTTCGCCCGTCACACCTACCAATCCTCCGCCAAGGTCCCATTCGAGACGTTTGACTAGGGCCAAGTTGCGGATCTTCAGGAGGTTAAGCATTCGTTTTTGCGGTGACAGAGGGATTATGCAACTCTCCTCCCACAACGCAACGATGACTCGCAACGGATCACAAACTCGGTTCCTTTTCCTTGGCACCTCCACCTCGGTCGGAGTCCCCGTGATCGGTTGCACCTGCAAGGTTTGCCACTCCGATCACCCTCACGACAATCGCTCTCGTAGCTCAATTTTTTTTGAAGGCCCTTGGGGCCGTCTGCTCATCGACAGCGGACCCGACCTTCGACAACAAGCCTTACGTGAGCAACTTACCGCGGTCGATGCCGTTCTTTACACCCACGAGCATCTCGACCACGTCGCTGGTTTCGATGAACTCCGAGCTTTTTGCTGGCGACGCGACTCTCCTATACCGCTTTATGGGTCACCTGAAACCCTCGCCGGACTTGCCCGCATGTATCCTTGGGCTTTCTCGGTTGCCGATCATCAACCTGGATACGTTCGCCCCGAACCCCGCCAAGTAGAGCGACCCTTTGAATTCAATGGCCTCAAAATCACCCCAGTTGAGGTTCAGCATGGCTGGGTTCGCACCCATGGCTTTCGCTTTGACCACCCTGCCATCGGATCCCTTGCCTACCTACCCGATGTAAAAGTGATTCCCGAACAGTCCTTAGCCCTCCTGAAGGGCCTCGACTATTTCGTGGTCGACGCCCTCCGACACGAGGAACATCACACCCACATGAACGTGACCGAGGCCCTCGACACAATAGAATTGATCAAACCCCGCCAATCCTACCTGACTCATCTTTCCCATGAACTTTCCTGGGAGGAAACCAATCGCTCTTTGCCCTCACAAGTTTCTCTGGCTTACGATGGATTGAACCTTACCTTCTAGAATCATGACGCTTCGCCTTCTTTTATCTCTCACCCTTTGCCTACCGATATTCTCCAAGCCAACGCCTCTTGTTCCAAACCAAGTCGTTGTCGTTTATAATTCCACTCTTCCCAAGTCAAAAGAACTGGCCGAGTTTTACGCACTGAACCGCCTCATTCCTCCGTCGAATCTCATCGGCCTTGAAGTCCCAGAAAAAACCACCATTGACCGCACAACCTACGAAACGGCGATCCGCCAACCGTTAGTAAAGAAATTCACGGAAAACCAATGGTGGGAACTGGGTAAAGACCAAACTGGAACTTCCATTCCGCTCAAAACGAAGATTCGCTGCATCGCTTTGATGAAGGGAATACCACTTAGAATCAGCCGCGAAGCTGTCCCTAAAGATGAAGAATCGGCAACCCGTCAGTTCAAGAAGCAAAATGAAGCCTCCATCGATTCCGAATTGAGCCTGATGGGAGTCGTAAATCACCCCATCGGCGGAGCAATTCCAAATCCCTGTTACGATAAAGAAATCTCTGCTGCGACCAATCCGGCACAATTCATGGTCATGGTCGGACGGATCGATGCTAACACTTACGATCATTGCAACCGCATGATTCTGGACGCTCTTGATGTCGAAAAAGAGGGCCTGTGGGGAATGACTTATCTGGACCTGTGGACCCGGGGAGGAAGCTATAAGTTGGGTGATGATTGGATCGAAAATATCACCAAGGCCTCTATCAACTCAGCCACGCCAACGATTGTTGACCGAATGAAAAACACATTCGTCACCAACTACCCCATGCGTGATGCAGCCGTCTATTTTGGTTGGTATACCCAGCATCGCAACGGCCCTTTTCTTAACGATCAGATGAGATTCAAAAAGGGGGCTATCGCAGCCCATCTCCACTCTTTCAGTGGAGCCCAGCTTCTGAATCCCGCGAAAAACTGGAGCGTCGGGCTCATCGATCGAGGTGCGGCCGCAACCCTTGGGAATGTATGGGAACCCTATCTTGGTTTCACTCATCGCTTCGACATCTTCTATGATAGGCTTCTTAAAAATTACAGCCTTGTAGAAGCCGCCTACATGTCGATTAACGTCCTCTCGTGGCAAAACATCGTCGTTGGAGACCCACTCTATAGACCTTTTAAAACCACCACCGTTCGAACCGACGCCATGGTGAAAGATCGTGACTACAAACTCATTCGCTACGCGCAAACCAGATTTCCCGATCCTGAAATTCGCCTCACCGAATTACTCAAAGCTGCCGAAAGAACAAAAAGTGGCACCGTTTATGAGATGGTTGCATTTCACACGCTTGAAGGGGGAAACAAGGAACAGGCCGCAAAGGGCTTCGAACGAGCCAAGAAACTTTTCACCGACTCGGCTGACAAACTTCGCCAGGATCTTCACCTCGTGGAGCTTGAACGTCGTCGCGATAAAATCCCCGCCGCTATCGAAATCTTAAAGCAAGCCAAGGCAACTTACAAAGACATCCCCGAAGTAAAGGCCGTCGAGGGATTGCTTACCATTCTTGATCCTCCCGCGCCACCGCCCACCAAGCCAAAAAAGTAAGGATGACTTACCTCCGTCTGCTTGAGGTCACGGCGGCCGAAACCAACATACTCGCCGAGAACCAAACGCCCCCGAGCTTCGATGAAATCGAGGTCCAGTCACGTTGGTTTTCCGGATATTTCTCGCGAAACCATCAATCCAATCACAGCCAAACAATCTCCATCATTTCGCCCGGCGAGTGGAATCGCGGTGCCGGTCCCGACTTCATAAACGCAACCATCGAGGTCGATGGCGAAAGCCGCCACGGCCCCATTGAACTCGATCTCGATTCGCGAAACTGGGAGCGTCACGGGCACAATCAGTCGAAACACTTTGACGATGTCATCCTCCACATCGTCATCAATGACTCAGGCCCCACCTTCTTCACTCGCACCTCGAATCATCGTGACATTCCCCGCATTATTCTTTCGCCCGCCGAAGTCAACGCCGCTCTCAGCCGTCCCCGTCTCTCTCAGGCACTCGCCCGCCCTGGTCGCTGTCTCCAACCTCTGGCTCAGATGACGGCTGCCGATGTCACATCCCTCCTCCGTGAATCCGCCAAGCATCGGGCGCAATTGAAAGCCGCGCGCTTTCAAGGAACCGCCCAACTCCATGGATTTTCACAGGCGCTTTGGGAAGCACTCGCCGACTCCCTTGGTTTTTCCGCCAATCGGCTCCCCATGCGCCTCCTTGCACAACGCCTTCCCATCAAAAAACTCCTAAAGCACAGACCCGAAGACCTTGAGGCTATTATCTTTGGCACTGCCGAATTCCTCTCACCCAATCTACACAAAACCGCACCCTACGACTCCCGTGAATGGCTCGAAGATCTATGGACTCGCTGGTGGAAGCATCGCCACGACTACGAATACCCCATAACCCGCACGCCCGCTTGGTCAACCCGGGCGACCCGACCCGGAAACCACCCCCAGCGCAGACTTGCCGCCCTCGCCACCGCAGCGCTACAATGGCCAGTCGTCACGAAATTCGCCAAGGAAGCTCCACCCTTTAAAAATTTTCTCAAGTGCCTCTCCAATCTAAACGAACCATTTTGGAATCACCACCACACCCTGCTCTCGGCACGTACCGAAAAGCCCATCAAGCTCATTGGCAAGTCGCGACTTGAGGAATTCCTTATCAACACCCTCTACCCGCTCCACCCAGAGCATTGGGCTGAGTTCCAAAAAGTCCGTGCAGCCGCTCCCAATCAGAAAGTGAAGCGTTCCTGCGAAAGACTCTTCGGTTCACTCGCAAACGCCAAGCCACATTTGAAATTCGCCTGGCAACAACAGGCCCTTCTCCAAGTGTACCAAGATTTTTGCCTAGAAGATCTCAGCAATTGCACCGAATGTTCATTCCCGAAACAACTCGCACAATGGAAATCTACCGATGACTGAAGCAGAAGCACTCATTGCCCTCAATCAACTCCCTCTCACCGGCCCGGTCAAAGTTCGTCGTCTTCTCGAGGGCTTTGGAAATGCCGTAAACACTCTAAAACAAAGTTACCCTTCCCTACAAAGAATCCAAGGTATCGGCCCAGAGGCCGCCAAACTCATTAGCGAATGGCAAGACTACACCGATCCCGCCGAAGAACTCCGACTCGCCAAAGAACGGAATATTCAAATCCTCACCCAAGAGGACGAAGCCTACCCGCTGGCCCTCCGCGACGCCTACGACGCCCCGGTCGTTCTTTACGTATGGGGAAATCTCTTAGAACATGACCTCCACTCCGTTGGTATCGTCGGTTCCCGAAAGCTCACACACTACGGTCGCGAGGCTGCCCGAAAATTCGCCTTCCAACTCGCCAGCGCCGGGCTCACCATCATCTCGGGATTGGCTCGTGGAATTGACACAGCCGCGCACGAAGGAGCCGTTGCCGCCAATGGTCGTACAATAGGAGTTCTCGGTTCCGGCTTGATGCAAATTTACCCGCCAGAAAACCTCGCCCTTGCCGAGAAGATTGCCGATGGCCAGGGAGCCATAATCTCCGAATTCCCCCTTCAAACCTCGCCCGACCGCAAAACCTTTCCCCAGCGAAATCGCATCGTCGCTCATTGGTCGCGTGCGCTCCTTGTCGTCGAATGCCCCAGCCGCTCCGGCTCGCTCATCACCGCAAACTTTGCCCTCGAAGCTGGCCGCCAAATTTACGCCGTCCCCGGCCCCATCGATCGCCCCACCTCCGGTGGCTGCCATGATTTAATCCGCGAAGGAGCCATCCTCGTTACCGACGGATCACAAATCCTCGAAGATTTTTCACACCTCAAATTTTCCACTCCAAAGAACGAAGAACCCCGACCAATCGAAAACTTTATAGACCTCGGCCCCGACGAAAATGCTGTCTTAAAAGCCCTCAGCGGAAGCGACCAAGCGATCGATGAAATCGTCGAAAAAACAAAGCTCTCCCCCCACCAAGTCTCCGTCATTCTCATGAAAATGGAGCTTCGCAACCTCGTCGCATCCCTCCCTGGCCAACGCTTTACTCGCAAAGGCTAACGGAAAGCTTGGAAATTCAAGACACCTCTCGCGAGAGTCCGCCTTCCTGCTTTTAAGGCATTTACTGCTTCGCAACCTGCTCAAGGACAACACGTGATGACTTTCGGTAATTCCTTCTTACGGGGGAGGTCTGGTCGCAGGAGGCAAGCACCGATTAGTAAAATTAGAAAATTCGGGTATCTTTAATGGTTCTTGTTACGAATTCTGAAAACTTGAACTCCCCATGAGACAGATCACGAAATCTGCCCTTTAATTTTGCATAATCTTCCTTCGGAAACATCCCTCTCCAAAAGAAATTCCTTTCCATCCCCCCCCTCTAAGCCCTAAGTCCGCCTCGTGTCCAAAACTCTCATCATCGCAGAGAAGCCCTCTGTTGCCACAGATCTTTCCAAAGCCCTCGCCAAAAATCTTGGTAAATTCACCAAGAAGGGAAAATCCCGCGATGCCCAGTATTTCGAGAACGACAACGCCATGATCACCTCGGCAGTTGGTCACCTTATCGAGCTTAAAATGCCTACGGGACCCAACGGGAAAAACCTCCCCTGGAAGTTCGATGTCCTCCCCGCTATTCCATCCGACTTTGCTCTTCAGCCAATTGAGCAATCCGAAGGGCGACTCAAACACGTTCTCTCGCTGGCTCGCAAAAAAGACGTCACCGAAATCGTAAACGCTTGTGATGCCGGTCGCGAAGGTGAGCTCATCTTCCAATACATCATGGACTACGGCAAAATTAACAAGCCCGTGAAGCGCCTCTGGATGCAGTCCATGACCACTGGCGCCATTCAGGATGCCTGGTCAAGTCTCCGCCAAGGTGAGGAAATGTCCAACCTCTCGGACGCCGCCAAGTGCCGCTCTGAGTCTGACTGGCTCGTCGGTCTCAATTCGACCCGCGCCCTCACCTGTTTCCGCTCCCGCCACGGTGGCTTCAACATTACTGCTGCAGGCCGCGTGCAAACCCCCACTCTTGCCATTCTAGCCAAGCGCGAAAAGGAGATCAAAGCATTCACCGCGGCACCTTACGCCGAGGTTCACGGCACCTTCGGCGTCGCCGCTGGAGAATACGAAGGCAAGTGGATTGACCTCGGTTTTAAAAAAGACGCCACGAATCCCCACAGTCGGGCCGAAAGGCTTTGGGATAAAGAAAGGGCTAAACTCATCTCCGAACGCTGTCAGGGAAAAACCGGCACCGTCAGTGAGGAAAAGAAACCTACCAAACAGATCGCCCCCCAACTTTACGATCTTACCACACTCCAGCGCGAAGCCCCTTTCACCGCAAAAAACACCCTCGGCCTTGCCCAAACGCTCTACGAGCGTCACAAAATGATCACTTATCCGAGAACTGACTCGCGATACCTCCCGGAAGATTACATGGCGAACGTGAAGCAAATCGTCACCGATCTCTCCCAATCGAATTCCGACCTCGCCGACTGGGCCAAGGACGCGCTCAAAAATAAACGGCTGACGTTCCAAAAACGGATCTTCAACAACGAAAAAGTCTCCGATCACTTTGCAATCATCCCAACCGGTCGTGTCGTCAGACTCGACGAACCTGCCGCGAAGCTATACGACATGATCGTAAAGCGTTTTCTCGCCGTCTTTTTTCCTCACGCTGAATTTGAGGTCACTAAGCGCCTCACTACTATCGATCACGGACCTGAGAAGGACACCTTCCGTACCGATGGTAAAATACTCGTCACTCCAGGTTGGCTTTCCGTTTACGGTCGCAAACCAGGTGTGGGCGCCGGCAAAGACGAACTCTGCGTGGTTCAGGATGGCGAAGACGCCAAGGCCCTCGAGATCGAAATGCACGAAAAGGAGACCAATCCTCCCGCGCGCTACACCGAATCAACTCTCCTCTCTGCCATGGAAGGAGCTGGTAAGCTTGTCGATGACGACGCTCTCCGCGAAGCGATGTCCGAGCGCGGACTCGGAACTCCTGCCACCCGTGCCGCCACCATTGAGGGTCTCATCCGCCAGAAATACATGACTCGTGATGGGCGTGAACTCATCGCCACAGGCAAAGGAGTACGCCTCATTGACCTCCTTCAGGAAATGGATGTCAAACCGCTCACCAGCCCCGAAATGACCGGCGACTGGGAGGCCAAACTTCACCAGATGGAAAAGGGAGAACTCGCTCGTGACACCTTCATGAATGAGATCAAGAGGTTCACCGAGAGCGTTGTCCAAAAAGCACGAGGCCATTACGAGGAGATCATTTCCCGCCCCTTCCCGGATCTAAAATGTCCCTGCCCCAACTGCAATGCTCCCGAACTCAAGCAAACCGACGCTACCTATGAGTGTCGCGAACCGGATTGCGGATTCCGAATTTCGAAATATATCGCCGGACGCCTCCTTACCGAAGAGGAGGCCACAACTCTTTTCACTACCAAATTCCTCGAACAACGCGACGGCTTCGTTTCCCGTTTCAATCGTCCGTTTGAAGCCGCCCTCGAACTTAATCAAGCAGTCTCTAAAACCGGCAAGAAAGGAAAATGGAAAACCGGCTTCGTCTTTGACTCCGACTTGGAATCTGTCGATGACCTCACCGAAGATCAGATGATTAGAGAGGTCACTTTGACCAACGGAAAGCAGGCCAAACTCTACGAAACCGAGAAAGCATTCATGGTCCCCGCCATGGTAACAAAAGAAAACCCCGACGGCTTACGCCTCGGCAAAACCATCTTGCAAAAAGAGCTCACTGCTTCCGAGGTCGAGAAAATGCTCACCGCAGGTAAGACCGACCTCCTTCCTGGATTCATTTCCAAGAGAACCAAGCGCGCTTTCGCGGCTCACCTTACTCTCGATCCCGACACCGCAAAAATCGGCTTCGAGTTCGCTCCTCGCAAGGCCGCGAAAAAGGCCGCAAAGAAAGCGAAGGATAGCGAATAAGCTGCTCGAGGAACCTAAATGTCTTAAAAAGACGGTCCAGCTGAACCCAAGGCAACGCCTTGGGTTTTTAGCGCCAACTAGATGGGGGTAGTGAAAGGGCGGTCTAATGGTCCTGAGCCGCTATCTCTTTCCCTCCAGGGAATCGGACGTTGTCAATCAACTCAGTCACCTCCTTGGGAGGAGCTTTCGTGAATTGCACGACGGTGAAGGCCACCACGAAGTTGATGATCATTCCAAGGAAGCCAATCCCTTCCGGTGAAATTCCTAGGAGATACTGATCCTTCGTTCCTCCCATGAATTGGAAATAGATAATATAGGCCATCGTGAAGAGAATACCGCTGACCATTCCTGCGATTGCACCTTCCTTGTTCATCTTCCGGGAGAAGATTCCCATTAAAAGTGTTGGGAAAAATGATGACGCCGCCAAACCAAAGGCGAAGGCAACCGTCTTTGCAACAAAGGTAGAGGGAGGATTAATTCCAAACCACATCGCCACCAGAAGCGCGCCAAGCGAAGCAAATCTCGCATACTTGATCTCTTCCCTGTCGGAAAGATCGGGCTTCACAATCTTCTTCATAAGATCGTGTGAAATAGAGGTCGAGAGCACCAACAAAAGCCCAGCCGCTGTCGAAAGTGCAGCTGCAATACAACCAGCCATGAGCAGAGCAATCGCCCACTTCGGCAATCCACCCATGTAAGGGTTCGCCATCACCATGACATCATTTCCAAAGTAAAGTTCGTTGGGGTTGTCAGTCACGACCTTGTTGGTGACCACCTTCTGACCTGAGGCACCCTTCACATCTTCTTTGAAGGCAGGCTTTCCCACGAAAACGAGGCCCGACTTACCGGACTCTGACTTTCCTTTTCCCCAGTACTGGATTTTCCCATCTCCATTCTTATCGACCCAAGCCATTTGTCCAGTTTCCTCAAATTCCTGAAACCAGACTGGAGTCTCCGAATAAGATTTGTTGTTGAGGTTCTCGATTAAGTTCACCCTCGAAAACGCTCCGATAGTTGGAGCAGTCAAATAAATCACCGCGATGAAGCTCAAAGTCCAGCAAGCTGAAGTTCGCACCGCCTTTACATTTTTCACCGTAAAGAAGCGAACGATTACGTGAGGAAGTCCTGCCGTTCCGCACATCAGTGCCGCAGTAATGCAGAACATATCGATTTTGGAGAGCGAGCCATCGGTATACTTGGAGAAGCCAAGACCGGTGTTGATCGTATTGAGCTTTTCTAGAAATGGAACCGCCTCCTCGCCCGAGGTATAATCACCGATAAAACCAAGCTGTGGAATGAAATTATTTGTCAGTGCAATCGCGATAAAAATGGCTGGAATCGTGTAGGCAAAAGCCATGACACAATACTGAGCCACCTGAGTGTAAGTGATTCCCTTCATTCCCCCAAGTCCAGCATAGAAAAAGACAATCGCTCCACCCACAATCACGCCGGTCGCGATCTCGATTCCAAAGAGCTGGGAGAAAACCAAGCCCACCCCGCGCATTTGCCCCATGATATAAGTCAGGCATATGAAAATCGCACAAATCACCGCCACAAAGCGCGCTGCTTTCGAATAATAACGATCACCTATAAAATCAGGCACCGTCGCTTTTCCAAACTTCCGCAAAAACGGCACCATCAAGACGGTTAAAAGAACGAATCCGCCCGTCCATCCCATCAGAAATCGCGAACCATCGTATCCACCAATCGCAAGCGAACCCGCCATCGAAATGAAGGTCGCCGCGCTCATCCAGTCGGCAGCAGTAGCCATGCCGTTCGCAAACGGCGACACTCCTCCGCCCGCAGTGTAATATTCACTGGTGGAACCAGCCCGCTGTCTGAGCGCAATTCCAATGTAGAGCGCGAAGGACAGCCCGATAAAAATGAAGTTCCAAGTATCTTGAGTCATTTCGTTTCCTCCTTATCGTGTTCAAGCTCGGACTCAATTCGCTCCATCCAAAATTTATAACCAAGCAAAATTAGCACAAAGGAGACAATCGAGCCCTGCTGCGCCATCCAAAAACCAAAAGGAGCCGAACCCACGCTCGGAAAGCTCTCATCAAGCCAATCCCTCAGGAGAATTCCGCAACCAAATGAGGTCAGAAACCAGATCAAAAGGAGTAACCCCACACATCGTAAGTGCGCTTTCCAATAACGCCCTTTGGCGGTCTTCATTTTTTCCATATCAATTGTCTTTCGGAAGGCTTAACAACTCGACAGGGCTGCTGAAAGCCTGAAAGCGAGCCTCGGGCATTTTTCGTTTTGACCCAGAGGAATTCATGCTTTCCTCCTGCTGCGTCCACACCCGCCCCAGATTATTTCATGAGCACTCCCATCGAGGTCCGTTCTCTGGACCGTCTCCCAAAAGACGGATGCCTCATCGTGCCTAGCCGGCTCGACGCACACCAAGCGACTGAACTCGCTTCCAGCCTGGCCGGTCGGACCATCACTTGGTTAGTCGAAGAAACCGTAACTCTCACCGAAGAGCTCCAGTCTTACCTCCAACTCAGTGGTCATCGAGGAGCGGCATTTTCTAAAACAGATGAATCCCTACCCGACGTCGGTAGAAACCTCGGGCCTAAGATTGAGGGGAATAGCGTTCTCATCTTTGTTCCTGGCGTCACCAACACCCGCCCTGGTTGCTCCTGCCATATTCCTTCCGATACCCTCCGCGCCCTGTGCCAACTTGGAATATCTATCGCGCCTCTTGATGTTTCGGTCCCTACGGAAATGAAGTTCGATATCGAAAATCCAGCCAAACTTCCAACCGCCATCCTTAATTTTAGCAAAACTCTCCCCGGTGGTCAGGCCACCATCGCCCGCTACCGCGAAGCGCTGATGTTTGCGTCGGAAGAAAGTTTTTCCAGCCGTGATTTTCTCAAGGAATCTCTCGCGATGGCAGTTCTTCAGGGGCTCAAAAAACACTCCAAGACAAACAGTCTTTACGACGGCACCGACGATTCCGAACTTTCCTTTGAAAAAATTCTCGGAGCAGCCCTCGCTCTTTCGAAGGAAATCAAACTAGCGACCAAAAAAAAGCGTGTCGGCGTAATACTCCCTCCTGGTCGTGGCGGAACGATTGCCAACATCGCGGTCCTTTTCGCCAACAAGATTCCGGTAAACCTCAACTTCACTGCTTCCCATGAAGCCATCAGCTCCGCAATTCGCCAAGCCGACCTCGATCGCTTCATCACCGCCGATCCCTTTGTTCGCAAAGTCGCCGATTTTCCTTGGCCACCCAACCGCGACCTCCTCTTCATCGAGAGAATTCTTCCAAAAATTAAAAAGAAAATCGTCAAATGGGTCCTCCTTGGCAAGTTCCTCCCCGCACAAGTCATCGCCAAGCTCCACGGCATAGGGAAATCACAAGGCGAAGAAGAAGCACTTCTCCTTTTTACCTCTGGTTCGTCGGGCGAACCGAAGGGCGTTCCGCTCACCCACCGGAACCTTCTCGCCAATGTCTGTCAGTTTGGCCGCCAGCTTGATCTTCCTGACGGCACCAAGCTCCTAGGGTGCCTGCCCCTTTTCCATTCCTTTGGCAGTACTGCCACTCTCCTCTTCCCTCTCATTGAAGGCCTCGACCTTGTTACTTACCCGTCCCCACTCGAGACCAAACGCCTCGCAGAGTTAATCTCGCAACATCAAGTGAGCCTCCTCCTCGCCACTCCGACTTTCCTGCGCGGATACATGCGCCGCATCAACCCCGACATGCTCTCGTCGCTGAAGATTGTAGTAACTGGAGCCGAAAAACTCTCTGTAAACCTCGCCAATTCCTTCGAAGAAAAATTTGGGATTCTTCCCATGGAAGGTTACGGCCTCACTGAGACATCTCCTGCCGCTACCCTTAATCTGCCGGATCCTGCTGCCGAAAACGGACTTCCCGTTATCCCTTCTCAGCGCTTCACCTCCGTTGGGCCGCCCCTCCCCGGCCTTGCCATCCGCATCACCAACCCTGCCACCGACGAGACGAACACCATCGATCAATCTGGCATTATCTGGATGAAAGGATCGAATGTTTTTAACGGATACCTCAGCCGCCCAGAAATTACGGAAGAAGTAATCGACGAAAACGGGTGGTTTAAATCGGGCGATGTCGGTCGCATCGATGATGAGGGTTTCCTCTTCATCGAAGGCAGACTCTCCCGCTTTTCTAAAATCGCCGGTGAAATGGTCCCGCACGAAAACGTCGAAGCCGCTGTCAATCGCGTCTGGAATCTCGACAACGAAATCGAGCCAAAAGTTGCCGTGGTTGGTATACCTGATGAAAAGAAAGGCGAAGCCATCGCGCTTCTTTCGACTATCGCCGGCCCTGCCATCGAGCAAGAAAACCTCGATCTCCGCTACAAACTCCTCGACGAAGGTCTCCCCTCCCTTTGGTGTCCTAAAACCATCATTCCAGTTGAAGAAATTCCTATCCTAGCCTCGGGTAAGCTCGACATCAAGGGCTGTGAAAAACTGCTTGCCAACTCCTGATCCCGAGCCCATCCGCTTCGACCATTTCATGGCTGAAGCGCTTTATGGACCGGAGGGATACTATACCAACCCGCGCTCAATCATTGGCCCGCGGGGTGATTTCACGACCACCCCAAAACTCACCAAGCTTCTTGCTCAAAAAATTTCTGAGTGGCTTGAATCAGCCTGGCAACGCCAGAACCGGAAACTACCGGTCATTGAACTCGGCCCTGGCGATGGAACCTTAGCTAGGGACATCCGAAACTCACTGGGATTTTTTACCCGCCAAAAACTAGATTACCATTTCGTAGAAATTTCTCCTTACCTCGCCAAGCAACAGCAAGAGAAAAACAAAGGAACCTGGCACGCCACTCTCAGCGAAGCCCTCTCCGCTACTCGAGGCGAAGCCCTTATCATTTCAAACGAATTCTTTGATGCCTTTCCGGTGCGGATTTTCAATCACTCACTTGAAGAGCTTTATCTCGGTCCAAAAAAGGAAGAAATCTGGCAACCGTGTCACGAGCTCCCCGACTCCTTCCTATTCAAAGATCTCCCACTCCGCTTCGAAGTTGCCGAATCCATTCGTCAATGGTTTCAAAGTGATCTCAGCAAACTTAAAAAAGGTGAAATTCTAACTGTCGACTATGGCGGCGATTCAGAAGAAGTCTACCACCGTCGCCCCCTCGGAACACTCCGTGCCTACACCCACCACATGCGCCTCCTTCCGCCCGATGCTTACCAAAACCCTGGTAAGCAAGACCTCACCTTCGACCTTCATTTTCCCGACCTAATTAAATGGGGGGAGAAGATTGGATTGGAGACAGACAGCCTCATCACTCAAGCCGAATTCCTCGGCACAGATGATCTCGAAGGGGCCGGCGAGGCCTTCAAAGTGCTTCACCAAAAAATGGGCGATACCCGCCCTTTTTAAAGCTCCTCAATGACAATCTTTCGGTAACTTACCTCAAATGGCGAACCACTGTGAGCTTGCA
The DNA here is from genome assembly GCA_029242935.1 of Akkermansiaceae bacterium. Classification (GTDB taxonomy): domain Bacteria; phylum Verrucomicrobiota; class Verrucomicrobiia; order Verrucomicrobiales; family Akkermansiaceae; genus SW10. The sequence goes on along the minus strand of JAQWSX010000135.1, from coordinate 8,999 downwards.
GAGCAATGTAACCATCCGAAGGGATCGACTCATCCTTTTCAGTATAGTCGCAAGTGAGAATCCCGTTGATCCACATCCGGATCCTCTTGCCTTCGCAACGGATCTTGTAGTCATTCCAGTCCTTCTTTGTCGCCTTGGCAGCTTCCTTCGTTGCAAAAGGCGCCAAAAACTTCCTTCGACGTGATTCGTCATAAAGTCTCCCCCAATATCCCGGCCCCACATCGGCCTGATAACCGATCATTTCATGATGGTCCTTAATCCGTTCACTACGGATCTGAATTCCAGCATTGGGCCTCTTTCCCTCGACCTTAACCTGAAGAATGAGCTCAAAGTTTTTGTAACGCTTCTCTGTGGCAATAAAAGTGTTATGCGGAATATTTTTTTCAAGTGAACCCCCAATAATCGCGCCATCTTTGACCTTCCACATCCACGCTTCTTTTTCCTGAACCACCCACCCTTTCAAGGTTTTGCCATCGAAGAGGGACTGCCCGCCAACCAGCGAGGCACTCAGTATTATCAATCCAAGCAGTTTCATGGTTGAGGTTCGGCCATTCTGGATGCTTGGTCGATCACCAAAAGCAGGGATTTAAGACATTTTTTCGTTAGTATTCGTCGTTTATGCACGTATTTTTCGCGTATGAGATATTGTGCAATTGGTAGTTTAATTGGTCTTCTCGGGCTGTCCTCTGCTATCGCCCAAAATGGCGATCGAAAAGGACACGATAAAATGGGCAAAATTGTTCCCGAAGACTTGATTCCACCTGCTCCGGTTCTAACCGTCGCCGAAGCACTCAAGACCTTTACGATCGAAAAGGGGTTCGTCATTGAACCCGTTGCCGCAGAGCCACTAGTCGACAAGCCAGTCGCTTTAGCCTTCGATCCCTCCGGACGAATGTGGGTTTGTGAAATGCGCGGCTACATGCCCGATATCGACGGTAAACTTGAGGACAAGCCCACTGGGCGGATCGCCATCTTGGAGGATACCAACGGAGACGGAAAGGTAGACAAGAGAACCACTTTTCTTGACAAAATCGTTCTTCCCCGCGCGATTTCTCTAGTGCCCGGCGGCATTCTTTATGGCGACCAAAACAATCTTTACTTCGTGGCCCGAGACGGTGACAAGCCGAAGGGAAAAGCAGTAGTCGTTGACAACAAATTCGCCCCAGGTGGCAACGTCGAGCATAAGACCAACGGCCTCATGTCCGGCATCGACAACTGGTTGTATAACGCCAAATCAAATTCTCGTTTCAAGTTCATTCCGGGAGAGAATAAAGTCACTAAGGATTCTACCGCTTTCCGTGGTCAGTGGGGGATCACCCGCGACAACTTCGGACGCCTTTTCCACAACTCGAACAGTACTCTTTTAATTGGAGATCGCGTTCTTCCCAACCTCCTTGACGGAAATAAGTCGGTCAAGATGAAGGCCAAAGCGACCGAGCGTGTCGGATCAAACGCGGTCTTTCCCGGCCGCGTCACTCCCGGCCTTAACCGTGCTTATATTTCCTCGCATAACGGTTACAGCTCAAACACCATTGATCCCAAGACCTTCAAGCTCACCAATGCAACCGGTGCTTGCGGCCCTGTCATTTACCGGGGAAGCAATCTCCCTGAATCGGTCAACGGAAACGCCTTTGTCTGCGAATCGTCCGCTCAACTCATCAAAATGATTGGTGTCGAAGCAAACGACGGAAAGCTCAAGGGATCACATCCGCTTGAGAAGCGCGACTTCCTCACTTCCACCGACGAGCGATTCCGCCCGGTCAACATGTACAATGCGCCCGATGGTTCGCTCTACATTTTGGATATGTATCATGGCATCATTCAGCATAAGACCTACATGACCACCTACCTTCGTGGTCAAACTCTGAGTCGCGGCCTGGAAGGCCCGGGCTACGGACACGGCCGCATCTACCGCATTCGTTCGGCCAATAAGCCGCTCGCGAAAGTCGAAGATCTCGCGAAAGCCTCCAATATCGACCTCATCAAAAAGTTGGATAGCCCCACTGGTGCGGTTCGCGACCTTGCGCAGAAAGAGCTGATCGACCGGAATGCTGATCCCAAACCCATCATCGCGGCACTCGCAACCGGCGCAGCTGGCGACCTCACCAGCATCCACTTAATTTGGACGCTCGAAGGCCTAGGAATGCTGAAAGCCGAGCACCTCTTCGGAGCTCTCACTTCCAAAAACGAGGAGCTCGTTTCAAGCGCACTTTACGCTGCGCTTTCAATGCCGGACAGTGAGCTCATCAAACTTGGATCATCAACGGCCGCCGTGAAAGCCACTGCAATGACGGCTCCTTACAAAGCACGCGTTCTTGCCGCTACTCCAAGCCCAGTTGCCCATGAAGCTCTCGTGTCTCTCCTCAAGACGCATCACAAAATCTCACTCGTTCACGAAGCAGCCATCTCCGGACTTAGCGGAACCGCCCTCTTATTCGAAAAGGTGAACAAAGGGAGGTATAGCGAGAAAAACTTCGATAAGTGGCTCAAAGACTCCAAACGCGGCCCACAAAAGCAGATCGACCCCAAGACCCTCATCAAGGGTGAGCAGCTCGCTTCCTTCAAGCGCGGCGAGAAGGTGTACAGCACTACCGCAGCCTGCATTGGTTGCCACGGTCAGGACGGGGCCGGGCTACCAAACCTTGGACCTCAACTCGACGGATCCGATTGGGTCACCGGAAGCGAGGATCGTCTCGTTAAGATTCTCATCCACGGCTTGACCGGCCCCATTATGATCAATGGCAAGAGCTTCACTCCCCTCGCCTTCATGCCGGGTCTCGGAGTCAACCCAGCGATCAAAGACAGAGACATTGCTGACATTTCGACCTTTATCCGCGCAAACTGGACCAATCGCGCGGCGCAGGTCACAGAAGCAACCGTTACTAGAATCCGGAAGGAAACCTCCAACCGTTCCGCTGGCCAGATGTATTCCCAAAAAGACTTCCCGGTCAAGAAATAGAGCGAGCTTCCAGCTTTCTCCCAAATCTCTTCAGCAACCTCGCCTCACCGCGGGGTTGCTTTTTTTGTGATTCCATCAGGTAGACCTCTTCTACCGTCTCATTGATGGCTTCCACCTTAAGCATCTTCACGAACGAGATTCGCAATCTTCCTAGCCTTGCTCACCCTTGGAAACTTTGGGGCGTCCAGAACGATCAAACTCGGCGCCAGATCAGAAAAGCTCACCCCAAATAACTCCGTTTTCAAAAACACCAAAACGGAACCTTCGAATAGCGTCACTCACGAGCCGAGCTTCAAAAAACTCCGGCTCAATTCAAACACCTCCTTGGGACAACCGAGCGCCGCCTTGAGTTTCACATCACGATCCCAAGAGTTCTTCGTCAGCACAATATCAACTATCTCCCTGATTGTAAGCCTTAGCGGAAACTGTAAAGCCGTCACAAGCGGAGTATTAGTAAGCGGATAATCAGTTCCATACATGAGGCGACCTTTTAGTCTCTCGTCGGTCAAAACCTGCGGTAAATACTTACTCCGATTCGCCTGTGTCAGCGTGGAAATATCGGCATGGAGATTTGGAAAGTCTGGTATCATTTCCAGTAGACGCTCGATATTCTCCATTCCTTCTCGCTCGCCCGAACTCGCTACGTGAGCCGCGATAATCCGCACCCCACACTCCAGCGGAAGTTTGAGTAGCTTGGGATCGCCCAGAGCATTATCGGTTCGCGAAAACGAATCTTCATCACCGACATGGGTCAAAAGTGGCAGATCCAATTCCACCATCTTAAGATAGTAATCACGATACCGTTCTTCCGACGGGTCGATCCCCTGAATGTTCGGCAACCACTTTACAAAGACTGCACCATTTTGCTTTGACCACTCCAATTCCTCCAAGGCATCCAAACGGTTCGGATGGACGCTCGCTCCAAAGTGAAGCCCCTTCCTTGTCTTCACAGCCTCGCCAACGAATCGATTCGGCACGTAAACCTCGATCTCATCTTCGACAAGATTACCCTCGCCATCATAAGGAGCATCCATCGCTAGAATGACCGCGTCATCGACAAATTGGGATTTCGCAATCTGACGAACGATGACATCCATGACAATACCATCTCCTTTCTCACTCACCTCCTCCTCACTTGTCCCGAAGATCTTGAGATACAGCTTAAACTTCCAACTCTTACGCAAAGACTTTGAAACCCTTGCCCCACTTCCTCCCGCACCAAATCCCGCGGTATGACAGTGCATGTCGAGAATTTCTTTAGGTGGCGGAGAAGCTTGAGAATACGCCCCCGTGAAAAAGACACCGCGCAAGACGAGAAGAACAACAGTCGAGACCAGCAAAAACCAAACAAGAAGCATGAAGTAATCCTTCACGAACCAGATCTCTAGTCAACATCCGTAGCACAGTCGGCTCAGCTGTGCCCATATTCCACAAGAAAGCTGCAGAAGGACGCCCCATCTGCAGCTGAAATTTCAAGATTAACGGGCTCTAAACCGTCATCACTTCTTTCTCCTTGGCCTCAGTAAGGGAATCAATTTCGCTTACATACTTGTTGGTTAAATCCTGCACACTCGTTTCGTAGTCGCGCTGACCATCCTCGGTGAGATCCTTGTCGGATTTCATCTTCTTGCCGAGATCCATTCCGTCCTTCCTAGCCCCACGGATGCGAACTCGACCCTCCTCAGCCATTGATTTTACCGATTTCACAAGTTCCACGCGGCGCTCGCCAGAAAGTTCAGGAATTGGAAGACGTATTCGCTGTCCCTCGTTCACAGGATTTAATCCGAGCTTACTCTCGCGAATTGCTTTCTCGATATCTCCCGATGTCGAGGGATCGAATGGCTGAACCACCAACATCCTTGGTTCCGGCGCGCTGATGACAGCAAGACCATTCAATTTCATCACGCTGCCATAAGCGGCAACCGACACTTCGAGATTTTCAACCAGAGCCGGTGAGGCCTTACCTGTCCGGATTGAGATGAACTCCGAGCTGGTGTGCTCTACCGCTTTTTTCATGGCCTCTTCGACCTGTTTGATTGCTTCCGTTGCTTCCATAGTCGTGCTGTTTTTAATGGTTAATGAACGATAGTGCCAATGTTTTGGCGATTGAGAGCGAGCTGAATATTACCTTCCTTCTCAAGATCAAAGACGATGATAGGAATGTCATTATCCATGCAGAGACTAAAAGCGGTGGCATCCATGACACCAAGCTCGCTGCTGATACACTCACGGAATGACACCGTTTCATAACGAACGGCATCCGGATTCTTTTTGGGATCCGAGTCGTAAACCCCATCCACCATTGTCGCTTTAAAAATGACATCGGCATTCATCTCATTAGCTCGAAGCGCCGCCGTGGTGTCGGTTGAAAAGAAAGGACTTCCCGTTCCAGCTGCAAAAATCACGATCGCTCCACGCGACATTTGCCGAGAAGCTTTACGACGAATAAAAGGCTCGGCCACGTTTTGCATATGAATGGCCGAGTGAACAATGCACTCTTCCCCCTCCTGCTCAAGCGCAGCTTGCAAGGCCAGTGCATTCATCACCGTTGCCAACATGCCCACGTAATCGGCCGTCGCTCGGTCCATCCCGCGGGCACTCGCCGAGGCTCCTCTCCAAAAATTCCCCCCGCCCACAACGATGGCAAGTTCGACATCAGCTACTTCCCTAGCTTCATGAATCTCGCGTGCAATTCGCTCGACGATTTCAGGGGAAATATTGTCGTGACTCTCAGAAGCTCTAAGGGCTTCACCGCTGAGTTTCAAGACCACTCTTTTAAAGGTTCGGATCGCTGCAAGGTCACTCATCTACTGCGCACGATCTTGGCAGGACAGGACTTGACCGAAAAGCGGAAAAGGCTCGCCAAGCCAATTTCCGCTAATTTAAACAAGCTAAACTTATCCCGTGACCACAAATCCTCCGCCCAAATCGCGAAGCGAACGGTTTTTTTCGGTCGTACCCTCAATCGCAATCTTCACCTTCAAGGGCTTATTCTCCGGATGATGGTAGTCTTCGAGAGTTCTCTTAAGAGCTTGAATTGAAAGCTTCAGAACCGTCCGAATTGGCAATTCAACACCCTCGGGAGCTTTCATCTTCGAAAGATTGAATGCTACCTTAAGCTGACCGGAGTCGAGCATTATTCCGGAAAGTTCGACTTGAAACAAGGTCAACAAATTACACTCGTTCACATCATAATTAAAGGTGGCAGGCATCCGGTGAGGAGTCGCAACCGCCAACACCAGATTCTCCGGCATCGCTCCACTTAGGACCATCGGACGAGCAAAAATATGCGCCTGAATCGCCTCACCTTTGAATTCATGATCCACATCCGTCCCGTGAAGAGAGAGGGGCTGGAAAACCCTTAAAACCTCGAGAGTTGTCGCGGACGTCAAACTCGCAGACGCCACAAGAAGGGTCAAAATTTTTCGCATGATTAAAATACTAATATTACCTGACTAAAAAGGCGATCTATTTTAACCCTGCCTTCAAAACCTCCAAATGCCCTCGGGCGAGCTCGCCACCATTCATTCGCCGGCTTCCCTCCAGCTGAACCTCACCAAGAATAAGACTTCCGGAACCACAAGCTATTTCGATGGTCTCCTCACCAACCTCGAGCAACTCTCCGGGCTGCCCCTGACCTTCGCCAATTTTAATCGGCGGAAAAATCTTCATTTTCTTCAATCCCAATCCAGCCGAAGTCCCCGGCCAAGGATGAAAGGCCCGCACAAGACATTCCAGTTCTCTCGCAGTTCCAGACCAGTTCAAGCAACCATCTTTCCTACCCAATTTAGGAACATAAGTTTGCAAAGACTCATTCTGAGCGTCGCCCTCAACCGGCCCGCTCTCGAGCATTTTTAAGGCGGTCCGACACGCCGCCGGCCCAGTTTCCGCAAGACGATCGTGAAGCTCTCCACCAGTCTCCCCTTCTAAAATCGGAACAACTTTCTGCAAGATTACGTTCCCGGCATCGAGGCGCTTCACCACGTGAATGACACTCCAGCCCGTCTCAGGATCGCCGTTTTTTAAAGCGGCCTGAATGCAGGAAGCTCCCCTGTATTTTGGAAGTAATGACGCATGTAAATTGATGATCGCTTGCGATGGGATATCAAGCAGAGCCTGTGGCAAAATCTGACCATAAGCCATCACCACAATAACCTCTGGGGCCCATTGCCGGATCTGATCAAGTGCCTCTGCTTTACGAACTGATTCCGGCTGGATCAAGGGAACTCCCGCATCAAGAGCCATCTCCTTTACCCGGGGCGCAGTCATGACCTGCTTTCGCCCGACCGGTCGGTCCGGTTGAGTGACAAGCCCCACCACCTCGTGCTCATTGGTGAGCGCGTCGGCAAAAGTGGCTTCGGATATTTCCCCCGTGACCATAAAAACCAAGCGCATCACTAGATCGTTTGGTTGTCAATCCGCTGATAGGCATCCAGCGTCTGAAGCTTCGCCAAAATATCATAAACCACCTTCGCCGGAGACTGCGTGGCATCAATGTCGCACCGCAAATCCTCACCATAGTAATCAAGAATCGGCTTGGTTTCATCTTCGTAAGTTTTGATCCGATGCTGAATGACAACCTCAGAAGCATCGTCAAGCCGCTGTTCCTTAAGCGCACGCTTGCGGAGTCGCCGTGCGAGCTCATCACGATTTGGACAACTCAGATGAAAAACCGCATGAATCTCAACATAATCTTCCAGCATCTTCGCCTGATCCTGATTCCTTGGAATCCCATCGAGTAAAAGAATATCAATATCCGGCTTGTATCGATGGCTCGTCACAAGATCGTTCATATGACTTGCCCAAAGCTGAATCGTCAGCTCATCCGGAACCAATTCACCTCGCTTGGAATACTCCACAAATTTACGACCCAGGTCAGTCCGAGTGTCCAACTGACGAAAGACATCTCCACTGGAGTAGTGATAAAAACGTGGGATTTGGGCAAGAATTGCCCCTTGGGTCCCCTTTCCAGCTCCTGGCGCACCAAGGATCAGAATTGCAGGTTTTTTAGAAATTTCAACGGCCTCGCTCATTACTAGGGCGCGGAGTGTGCGTCAGGTTTCCGGATCGCTCAACCCCAAATCAAGTCCTTGGGTCGCCATCAAGAGCCACCATCACCCAAAACACAAAAACAGGAGCAGCCACTGCTACATCGACCAGAACCCGATAGGCATCAGCCTCAAACTTTCGGCGTGCCTGATTCAACAAAAAGAACCCGGCCGAGCCCACCAGCACCCCCACTGCAAAGGGCTTATAAAACACCTGTTCATGGTAGTAATCTTCGCTAAAAAAAAAGGCCTCCCGCTTCAAGGTGCTGATATAAATATACATCGCGACTCCCGCGACGAGGAGTGTTCCCAAATTCAAAACCGCCGCCGCATCCTCATCGTCCTCACTCTTTAGTCGCCAAAAATCAATCGCTGTCATATTTATCACGCAAAGCGCCGCGAAGAGAAGAACCTCGGAAGAAAATACCATATCTCCAAAGGGTAAAACCGGCGAGTAGGCGTGGATGCCCGCCGAAGCACCGTATGAAAATGTCAGACCCGCAACGAGATTCTTTCCAAGGCCAGATTGTTCTGACTTGGACTGATTCACCACTATGACGAAGTAGGCGATGGCACAAAGAATCACGAACAGGCCATATTGTAGCACTGTCTGGGCAAGATTAAATAATACCGAGTAAAGGCACAAAAACGTTCCGACCGTGATCACTCTGAAGAAAACTTTGGAATGCCTCCGATGAAAATGATGCCTCGCATCAAGAACTTCGGGATTACTTTCACGACGCGCGTCAACAATTCGATCGAGCGCATAGATAATCCATACTGAAACTCCTAGGGTAGCCCAAAGTTGCCAAGGCACGCTCACCACCCCCCAAGCGTTTGAAAACATCCACGCCCAAGACAAGGCCACCAGCGGAGCATCAAGGCTCAGCAAGTTTGGCCATAGCCACCACGGCACTCGTTCCTTCTCCATTATCTACCTCCGAACCTCAACCCCACTTCCTCGAAATGCAAGTCTAGGCCGAGCTAAATCT
>JAQWSX010000201.1 GCA_029242935.1 Akkermansiaceae bacterium | reverse complement strand
GTAACCTCTCCAACCTATATTCTCCAAATCGATCCACCGGTTTTCTCTTTGCAGCGGAAGTTGAAGACTTTGATATTGTTTTGGGAGTTTTCTCATCTCGTGAGCACAACTACGCACTCGCAGACTGGGATGGTGGTCGTGGCTACTTCACCTCGATCCGGACCAAGATCGGTAAAGGCAAAGTGCGGGCAGATCTTCTCTATGTCGATGCAACTGAAGTGGAAGATGAGATCTTTGGCTTCGAATGGGCCACTTCTTTGTCATATGATAAAGATATCGGAAACTGGAATTTATTTGTGAACGGGACCTACGGGCGCTTCGATAGCGGTGATATCTACGGAGTTGTTGTTATGCCATCGACGTTCATCATTGAAGATCGACTCGAAGCTGTGTTTCGTTACCAGTGGGCTTCTTCAACCGAATTACAGCTACGACCGGGACGAGGTGGGCATACTTCCGTTCGCGCTTTTGCGGAGGCCGATGGGGTTAAGATCTCCAAGGGTGACGAGAACCATACCTTCTACGCCGGCTTGAATTACTATTTTTGTGAGGACAATCTTAAACTCATGGCCGGAGTCGAACATGAGACACTGACTGGGGGGAATGCTGATACTGAAGCGAATACGATCTGGGGAGCCTTGCGCTTCTTTTTCTAGCAGGCCCCGGAAAATCGTTCGTCGGATCGGTAGAGGCGGTGATGTTATGTGACAAAGACGTTTCCTAGCATACTTATTACCCTTGAATTTGACTGTTACGATCATCTCTCGCCGTCCCCGAGGAATGGTGGTTGGTAGCCCCCCGTAATGGTTCAAAGTAATTATTGCAGTAGTTACTCTTGGTTTCTTTTTTCGTTGGCCTCTTGCAGTTGATCCTGAGCGGCTCGTGATCATGGGATTGGATACCCTTGGATCCAAACTAGTAATCCAGCCAAAGAAAGCTGATATCGCGAAAGAACGTGACACTGACCTCGAGATTTCCGCTGAAGGTTCGTCCCGGGTGCTTGCTAATCTTTTGATGATATGATCGAAGTGATTGCGAACGCAAAGGCGGGGAGCCCGCAAATTAACAATCGAAGGTATTTTCTCCGGAGATATTATGGATTGGAGAGAATTGGTGACCTAACGATGGTTACTCCGGAGAAAGTAGTGTCCGCAAGGTCTGCTGAAGACTGTCGAAAAATCTTAATGCACTGTTTTTAAGTGTGTTATATAAGATCTATCCTTCAGGGTGGGTCTCTTCTTTGCTTTCTGGTCGCAAATCGCCATTAATTATTCGGAAACACTGATTATTTAGGCTTTCTGGTTGATCTTTGGTGATAGTTAGTGTACTTCGGTGACTTCCAAAACACTTGGAAGGGCGTTTTTATGAAAAAATGCGAACATTATCGCTCAGGTCAATTGGACCGTCAGCTTGATCCGAAGGGAAGATTTTCCCTTCCGGTTGACTGGCGCCCGGTCCACGGTGAAAGCGTTTACTTCGTAAAAGTCAGGGTCGAGGAGATTCCGGCTCTCAGGGTTTTTACTCAAACCGCTTTTGACCGAAAACTTTCTGATATTGAAGCTACGACGGATGCCACTCCGGCTCAGCGCGACCGTGCCCGGGGTATCCTCTTCGGTTCGGCGATTGAGTCCAAAGTCAACGAGCAGGGGAAACTGACCATTCCTAAGGCTCTGGCCGAGGATCACGGTCTCACTCTTCCTGGTGCCGTTCACTTGGTGGGCCGGGGAGAGCTCTTTGAAATTTTCACTCCGGAAAATGGCAAGGCTATTCAGGCTGCCGAGGAAAACGCTCGTGAAAGCGATGCGATGATTTCCGGTATGCTTGGCTTCTAAAAATTCCCTTTTCGATCTTCACCATGTTATCCGCTTCCCTCATCAAAATGTCTCCCGATTTCGGTTGGCTCGACGATGTATCGATCGGCTCTCTCTTTGGGAGAGGAGCGATAGGGGCTGCCTATGCGGCGGTCGAGCCGGTCAGCGAATTACCGGACCAGCCGTTCTACCACGAATCGATACTCCTTGATGAGGTGGTCCAATTCTTGCAGCCCGCAGCCGGTAAATTGATGGCTGACGGGACTCTGGGTGGGGGCGGTCATACCGAGGCCTTGCTGAAAGCGGGCGCAACGGTGAAGGGGATCGATCGTGACGCTGATGCTAGAGCCTATGCCAATGAACGTTTGGCGCGCTTTGGAGATCGTTTTGAAGCGGTTGAAGGTTGCTTTGGAGATATAGCAACTCTGGCGCAGGTTGGAGGATGGGAGGGGCTTGATGGCATCTTGCTTGACTTGGGTGTTTCCTCCCACCAGCTCGATTGTGGTGATCGTGGATTTTCATTTCGTTTGGATGGTCCTCTGGACATGCGCATGGGTGGTGACGGGCCTACTGCTGCTGATCTTGTGAACGACTGGGACGAAGGAGAATTACGGCAGATTTTTTGGGATCTGGGGGAAGAAAAATTCGCCCGTAAGATTGCCGCTTGGATTGCTTCAGAGCGCGTGAAGATCAAATTTGAAAGAACAAGTCAGCTCGCCGACGGTATTGAGAAATTGCTGGGTCGCCGAGGTCGTATTCATCCCGCGACGAAGGTCTTTCAAGCGCTTCGGATGGAGGTGAATGACGAACTCGGAGAGCTTCGCCGTTTTTTAAAAGTGGCTCCTGATCTTTTAAAACCAGGCGGACGACTTGCCATCATCACCTTTCACAGTCTTGAAGATCGTATCGTTAAGCAGACCTTTCGCGATGCTTCAAAGGAGGAGATTGATCGCCCCGAGTGGCCAGCGCCTCAACCCAACCCCCGTTATGTTTACAGACTCTTGACCCGGAAGGGTGTTGCTCCCGGAGGGCAAGAGATCGCCCGTAATTCTAGATCCCGAAGCTCAAGAATTCGCGTTGTTGAGAGAATTCAAAATTCAGACCATTAAAAAATGAATCGTAAAAAAAGCACCTCAAGTCTTGGTTTTTCATCTCTTGTCCTTCTCGGCATTGCGGTCGCAATCGTTTCGAGCAGTGGGATTGGATATGTCATCATGAAGAACAGGCAGATTTCGACTCGCAGTCAGATCTCCGAAGTTCAAAGTAGGATACAAGATCATCATATTTCCATTTTACTTCATCATTCTGAAATCGAGGAAGCATTGGGGATTTTTCAGCTTCGTCAAAAACTTAAAGAAATCAATTCATCCCTTACTGAAATTGATTTTGTTGAGCCTCTTCTTGAAGCCAACGAAGAATCGCCGCCCGAAAATTCGGTAGCTCGCCGTTAGTAATTATGGATGCTACTTTCAAATACCGATCTTTTTTGGTCTGCCTGACTCTTGTGTTCGGGCTGAGCGCGCTTTCAGTAAAGCTGATTTCGCTCCAAGTTTGGAATCGAAAGCTATCCGACACCTCTGCTGTCCCGCAATTTAGGTCCCACGAAGTGATTCCTGCCCGACGTGGTTTCATTGTTGATCGGAATTCTACCGTGATTGCTCAGAACCGGCAGGAGGCAACTTTGGTTGCGGATTTGAATCACCTAAAGTCCGAATCGATTCTCCACCGTGCGGTTGCGCATTTTTACGCTAGCCAAAAAGCGGGTTGGAAAGATTTTGACGAGGCCAAACGGAAGTTCTTTCTTAGTGAAGCTCGCACGTTGGTTAAGAGAAATCTTAGCGAAGAAGAGGTGATTGAAAAACACCTGACCTACGCTTGCGAAATCATCGGACAGGAATTACGGACGGCTCCCAATCAAATTCGGGAAAAGTTCAAGGGTGAGGCGACCCGCATCGTGATACAAAAGCGAATTAGTGAAGGTGTGGCTCGTCGCATTGAAAAAGCCCTACAGCAACGCCGTATCCAGGGCTTTTATTTTGAAAGGTCCATGCGTCGCGATTATCCCATGCCAACTTTAGCATCCCATTTGATAGGGATTCGCGGATACGACAAAGATCGAAAACTCGTTGGTTTATCTGGCCTTGAGAAATCAATGGACGAGATCTTGTCCGGACGCGACGGCAAGCGAGTTTTGAAACGCGATGAGTATGGTCTTGTGAACCTGACTAAATCCGAAAAAGTGGTTCCTCCCAAAAAGGGAAAGCATGTCAAAGTGACCCTTGATATGGGAATTCAAGCCATCATTGAAGAGGAGCTCGGAATGGCATTTGGGGCTTTAAATGCAAAGTATGGGAGTGTCATTGTGGTGGATCCTCACACCGGTGACATTCTCGGAATGGCAAGTCGACCTGATTTTGATCTCAATATCCGAAAGAAATATCAGGACGCGGTGAGTTATGCAGTTTCGGCACAGTATGAATCTGGCTCTGTGATGAAAATCATTCCAATGGCTGCTGCTCTTGATTTGAGAAGAGTGAACCGGGAGACCGTGGTTGATTGTGGCTGGGGTGGCATTAATCGCTATGGTTTCCGCATTCATGATCACCACCCATACGGTGAGCTTAGCTTTGACGGTGTCCTCGTAAAGTCGAGTAACACCGGAGTCTTTCAATTTGCGGATATGGCGGGTCGGGAGTCTTACTACAAATACCTTCGTAATTTTGGTTTTGGGAGTCCGACCGGCTTTCCAATTCCAGGCGAAGCAAAAGGTGTTATTCAGAATGAGACTAATATGCGGAACTTTGCGAGTGCCACGTATGGTTATGGAGTTTCGGTGACACCCCTTCAGTTGGCGATGGCCTATTCTGTTCTTGCGAATGGGGGCAAGCTTATGAAGCCTCGGTTAGTCGATTCCCTTATTGCCGACAATGGCGCGGTTCTGGATCAAACTCCGATTCATCAAGTACGGCAGGTGGTGAGTCCAAGGGTTGCCAAAGATATGTGTCTTGCGCTGGAGCAGGTCGTTCTTAAGGGCACAGGACGTCGGGCCGCAGTCCCTGGTTACCGTGCCGGTGGTAAAACGGGCACTGCCGAAAAATGGGACAGCAAAACCAAGCGCTATAATGAATCCGAGAAAATTCTTACCTTCGTAGGAATTCTACCCGTCCATGACCCCAAATTCGTCTGTATTGTGAGTATCGATGAACCTTCCGGGCTTGGAGAAGATGTTCCAATTGGCGGCGGAACCATTGCTGCTCCCATATTTGCTCAAGTCGCTGAGCGGGTTGCGCGCTATATGAATTTACCTCCTACTGAAGAGATTCCTGAAGAAGAGACCTCTATCGTATACAGCCCCACCGAATGATTTCACTGCCGTCACTCCTCGAAATTCTTCCTGAAGCCAAAGGGCTTCGCGTCGAAGATATCCCCGTGATTAGCGTGACTGACCATAGTGGGCGCGTGCAAGAAGGGGCCGTTTTTGTTGCGATACGTGGTGCCTCGGCTGATGGCCATGACTATCTCGACCAAGTTGCGGATAAAAATCCTGCTGCTATTATTGCTCAGAGCAAAAGGCCAGCAGACTATACCGGACTTTGGATTCAGGTTCCAGATACCCGTCTCATTCTGGGGCGCTTGGCTGCTCGATTTGCTGGGAATCCGGCGGATTCGATGGTGGTTGTGGGGGTGACAGGGACAAATGGTAAGACCACAGTGACCCATTTCATCCATGCACTTTTTGAGAAGGCCATGATCAAAGCGGGAATGATCGGGACAATCAAAATTAATGATGGGAGCGGCTTGAGGGAGGCCACCCACACGACGCCGGGAGCGATAGAAATGCAGAGTGTTCTCAAAACGATGAAGGAGAATCGGTGTAAGGCTGTGACGATGGAAACATCTTCGCATGGTTTGGAGCAAGGGCGTTGTAGGGGGATTACATTTGATGTCGGAGTTTTTCTAAATCTGACTCAAGACCATCTTGATTATCATAAGACGATGGCGGTATATTTTGCGGCCAAAAAAATTCTTTTCGAGCAAATGGCGGAGAATGGCAGCGATGGCGTTGCCGTAATCAATGTCGATAATTTTGCGGGTGAAAAGCTTGCGGCAGAATTTTCTGGTCGTCTGAAGATCGTAACTTTTGGCTTCAGTGAAGGCGCTGATTTTCGCGCGAGCGAAGTGAGGCCTTCGATTCGTGGGCAGGTCTTTGCGCTCGAAGCACGGGGGAAGAGCTTTTTCGTCAGACTTCCCGTAGTCGGTCGTTTCAATGTCTTGAATGCCCTCGCGGCTATGGCTTCGGTCTCTTCGACGGGAGTGCCACTGCGTGATCTTGTGAAGGCAGTCGGGGAAATCCGACAGACTCCCGGGCGAATGGAATTTGTTGGTGGGGATCGTGTTTCGGTTTTTGTCGATTATGCGCACACTCCTGATGCCCTCGGAAAAGCGTGTGAAACCTTGAGCAACCTTAATCCAAATCGCCTAGTTACCATCTTTGGTTGTGGTGGCGATCGGGATCGCTCCAAGCGTCCGTTGATGGCAGAAGCTGCTTCCAAGCACAGTCAGTTTTGTATCGTGACCTCTGATAATCCTCGGACCGAAGACCCGCAGGCGATTATTGACGAGACCATTCCGGGGCTGGGTTCAGCTCGTCATGAAGTGCTCATTGATCGACGGGAGGCGATTTATTCTACGATCGAGAATGCCTTACCCGGTGATTTGATTTTGATCGCGGGAAAGGGGCACGAAACTTATCAAGAAGTGAATGGGCAGCGACAGTATTTTGATGACCGTGAGGTCGCCCGTCGGGCGCTCGAAATCCGAAAAAAGAAAGAAGAAGTTGAGTTTGCGAAACGGCAAGCCGAACGGGATGAACGTGAACGTAAGCGTGCCAAGGAAGACGATGGCGAAAGACATTATCATCGGGAATGAAATCTTATCCTCTCCAGAAGCTCGCGCATGCGATGAGTGGCTCCCTTTTACAGGGCGGAGAGGATTGTGTCATTTCGGCGGGCGTCTCTACCGATACTCGGTGCCTCCCAGTCGGGGCCTTGTTCTTTGCCCTAAAGGGAGAGAATTTCAACGCACATCATTTTCTGGCCGAGGCGGTAGAAGCTGGAGCTGGAGCTCTTGTGCTGCAGGATGATTCGGATTTACCAGAGGGAATTCCAGTGATTCTTGTGGAGGATACCCTCAAGGCACTTCAGGATTTAGCAAAGTGGTATCGAGGGGAATTGGGGATTCCAGTGGTCGCTATCACGGGTTCGAACGGTAAGACCTCGACTAAGGATTATACCCACAGTGTTCTCAGTCAAAAGTTCCGCGTAAATTCCACCCTAGGAAATCTGAACAACCATATCGGTCTTCCACTCACAGTTCTCGCGACTGCCGCGAACGATGAGGTCGGTGTTTTTGAAATGGGAATGAATCATTCCGGTGAGTTAGCTCCTCTTTGCGAGATCGGACGACCGGACGTCAGTATTATCACCAATGTTGGGACCGCCCATATTGAGCATTTGGGAAGTCGCAAGGCGATTGCGATTGAAAAAGGAACCGTGGCCCGGGTCTTAAGCGAAAAAGGAACCCTGCTCCTACCCAGTGATTGCGATGAGGTGTATGATTTTCGTGCTTCCACCCCAGCCAGAGTGATCACGGTGGGTGACGGCGAAATTCGTGCTGAAAATACTGTGTCGGGAGAATCTGGCTCCGCCTTCGATCTAACGATTGATGGTCTAGGGACTAAGAGGACATCAATTTCCGTTGTTGGTCGGCACATGATCAGTAATGCCCTGCTCGCTGCTGGTGCCGGATTTGTGCTTGGACTAAGCCTTGATGAGATTTCTGCCGGTCTCACAAATGCAGAGCTCACGAGCGGTCGCCTTCGACGCTATCTTAGTAATGGTCTGACCGTCATTGATGACACCTACAATGCCAACCCAGAATCGGTGATTGCAGCTCTGGAAACACTGGCAAGCCTACCTGAAAGTGGCAGGAGAATTGCGGCTCTCGGAATGATGGCCGAGCTTGGCGAGCACGCCGTGGAAGCTTATCCGAGGATTGGTAGGATCGCCCGAGATCTGGGAGTGACTTTGGTTACGGTCGGCGATGATGCCGACAAATATGGTGGCGATCACCATTTTCAAACTCACGGAGAGGCTGCCACTTGGTTGTCCAACGAGACCTCTCCGGGTGATATCGTCCTTTTCAAAGGAAGTCGGATGGCTGCGATGGACCAGGTCATGAAACTAACCTTCCCTGAATAACTCTGCTCAAATCATGCTCTATTGGATTTACCAACTCTGGAAAGAAGCTCAGGAATCGGGCGCTGATTGGGCTGGAACCTTTTCGTTCCTGAGAATCCTTGGATACATCTCGGTCCGTGCCGGG
>JAQWSX010000074.1 GCA_029242935.1 Akkermansiaceae bacterium | reverse complement strand
AAATCACCAATGTAGAGCAAGGGCTCGTCGTTCACGGTGGCGGCACCGATATCTTCCCAGTCCTTATTAGTCGCGCCAGCAAGAATCCACTCGCCCCGATTCCTACCGTTGGTTCCCAGCGCGATCAGATTGGCCGGCTTGTCGCTATCTTGATGCGCCCATAAAATCTCCGGATTCTGAATCGACGCCACCAACCCCGAGATCTCACTCAACCGCGTAGGCTCAAGAAGATTTCCTGCAACAAGTCCTGCCCCAAACCGGCCGGGCTCGTAAACGAATTGAATCTCGCCACCAGTGATTTGATTCTGAGTAAAGTCGGTAATCGCAATCCCAGGAGCTGAGACCAATTCGAACCGCCCCGACTCAAGACCGCTAATCCTAAAGCCGAGCTTGTCATCCTCGCTGGTAAAATCAGATGCCCTCAATTGTTCCGGAGTGATCGCGATGATCGACTCCCCAGACGAAGCGGCAAGCCAGTTGCGCTGAATCATGGGGGCAGTCGGGCCTACGACATCCGTCGCACGCAAATCGAAGCTCAAATCGGAGCTCCCCGGCTTGTCCTGATGAACTTCAACGGCGATGATATTTTCTCCGGGCTTGAGCAAGAGAGGAGACACGATGAATTCGTGAATGACAGTTTCGATCACCCCTCCCTGTGAAAGACTGGCCACCGTGTCTTTCGTGATTAACTCATCTTCCGGCATATTTGACCGCCCGACTTCCACTCCATTCACGAAGAGGACGGCCCCATCGTCACGCAACAGCTCGAGTTTGATTCCCGGCAAAGCCGACGGGTCATCCACCATGAACTTACGCCGAAAATACGTTGTGATAAACTTATTTCTCGGATTGTCACCAAACCCAACCTGAGTCGTTTCATCCTCACCATAGCCCAGCTCAGCCAATCCGCTTTTCCACGAACTGTCGTCAAAAAAATCCTGCCTCCATTCGTAACCCTGTTCGCTCCCATCATCGAGATACTTCCACGTTGAACCAAACGGAATGAGAACTGACTGACCACAAGCGGGACCCGTGAGGGCAATCGAAAGTGATACTAGAATAAATGAAGTGAAACCCAAGAATCTCATAAGAACGAATGAACGACGACACTTTTTCGCAGGTGAAAGCCTCTTCTGCGAATCCAAAACAACGATTTTCCGATCTTAACTTCAGGCGAGATACCCTCAGATACCTGGCTGCTAGGAACTCGCTTTTACTGGAAAAGGGTTGAATCCGCCTTTGGCCCAGAGCGGATTGGGGTTATATCTTACTGAGATCGGGCTTGATCGGTTTGTTGGTTTTTAAATCCAGCGGATAGTCCGCGTTCTGCGAATCTAGAACCTGTATCAATTTTCCAGCAATCTTTCGTCCAATCTCCGGCCTTTCTGAAATTAGGTTTTTTTTCTCAAAAGGATCCGACTCAAGGTCGTACAACTCCCAGCTTTCGGGCCCATAATTATATATGATTTTCCAGTCGCCCTCCCGATGAGTGGAAAACAAGGTATTCCTGTGCTTATGCGGGAAGTGCGTGGTGAAGGTGGAATTCGTTTTGAAAGTGGCATCCCCACGGAATGTTGGGCTAACGTCCACGCCATCCAACATCGTATCCTTAGGGGCCTTGGCTCCGGCAATGCCCAGGATAGTCGGCATCATATCCACGCAAGTAACGACCGTGTGATCCACCGAATTGGAAGGGATCTGAAATTCCCTTTGCAAGGGATTGTTTGAGTTTGGCTTCGCCCAAGAAACAATCAAGGGCACTCGGAGCCCTCCCTCATAACGCGAGCCTTTCTTGTCACGGTAAGGAGCATTCGTTTGGAAAGTACTTCCGTTGTCAGAAAAGAAAATAATCAGAGTTTCCTCGGCAACGCCCGATTCCTCCAAATGCCGAACCAGGTCGCCCAATGACTTATCCATTCCCTCCACCAAGGTGGCGAACGCGAGAGCATGTCCCTTCAGTTGCGGATAGTTTTTCTTAAACCGGTCATCAACTTCATAAGGAGCGTGAACCGCATAATGCGACATGTAAGAAAAGAACGGTTTCTTGTGATGGATCGCATCGGTTATCGCTTCTTTCATCTCCAAAGTAATTGCTTCAGTGAGAAAAACATCTTTGCCGTGGTATTCCTCAAGTCCCGGCACGTCCCAAGTATGGTTATTCTTACTTCGCCATGCAGCCGAAAAATTATGCTTTCCATGATAGGCACCCGGTCCCCCTCCGCCATACCCTGCAATATTGAGGTCAAAGCCTAGATTAAGCGGATTTCCGGCAGGGGTATCATCAGGTCCAAAGTGAGCCTTACCTGCAAACAAAGTTTTGTAGCCCGCCTCCTTCAAGATTCGAGGAAGAAGCGGTAAGGAAAGGTTCAAACCTTGAATAGTCCAGTTACCTGGACTCCTGATCGTTTTCGTTTGGACGCGCCCGGTGTCGACGCTCGATTTTTTCGGATGCGTCCATGTCGTCACTCCATGTCTTGGGGCTGTCTGCCCAGTCATCAGGCTTATCCGGGTGGGCGAACAAACCGAGTAGGAATAGGCCTGCGTAAAGAGGCGTCCGGTCTTCGCCAACTTCTCCATGTTTGGCGTACGGTACAAATCGTTGGTTGGAATCCTTTTCGGTTTTCCATTCTCGTAAAGAAACGGTAGGGAGGTGTCTCCTACCCCCATGTCATCCACGAGAAAAAAAAGGATGTTGGGTCGTTTTTGGGGTTCGCAACGAGCTGGTAAGCAGCAGACGCAAAAAAGGACGAAGTATTTGATCATCTAACAGAAGGTTTCTTATCGAAAACAGGTGAACATTGTTCTTCCATCCACTAGGAATCAATCTCCTTTCTCCCCAATCCACTCCGCTCCAAAGGCGGCTTCAACCCTCTCTCGGTAAAAGTAAATTCCTAGTATTAAGCGCCTTATCTGTCTAACTTGATTCGCATCGGATCGTATGGTGCGGAAAGGGAAGCTGTGGCATCATGTGCTTTACCAAGATTCACAATGGAAAAGTTATTCTCGCGAAGGAAAGCTGTTGTGATTTTTTGTTCTGACTTCACATAGCCCATGGCGATGCTTCTCCCTAAAGTCGGGCTAAAACAAGCACTAGTGGTGTAGCCGCATATTTTACCATTGTAGAGGATGGGCTCGCCTCCCCAAAGATTTACAAAGGTGTCCTCGAGAACAAAGTTGACCAGTCGTTTTTTGAGCCCGGTTTCTTTTTGCTCGAGTAGAGCTTCTTTCCCAAGAAAGTCCTTCTCCCAACAAACCGCAAATCCCAATCCTGCTTCAAGCGGGGTTTCATCCGGTGAGAGTTCGTGGCCGTATGCTCGATAGGATTTCTCAATCCGCATGGCCGAGATGGCGTTGTTCCCGATAGGGCGTGCTCCTTTTTCAAACAAGATATCCCACAAAGCAGGGGCATTGCCGGAGGGAAGATGAAGTTCCCACCCAAGCTCACCGACATAACTTAGACGGATCGCGCGTAGTTTGATTCCGGCGATTTGGATTAGCTGAGAAGTTCCAAACGGAAACGCTACGTTGGAGAAATCGACCTCAGAGATTGTTTCTAACAGCTTGCGTGAATTAGGACCCATCACCGAAAGCACAGCAATGTCTTCTGTGATTTCCGTCAGCGCGGCATCGGTTCCCTCGGGGCTGTGACGCATGATCCAGTCGTAGTCCTTCATCTGCTGGCCTGTAGCGGTGATGAGGTAAAAGGAATCTTCGGACTCGCGGACCACCGTTAGATCACTTTCAAAGGTTCCCTTTTCATTAAAGAGACCGGTGTAGATTGTCTTATTGATCTCAGTGGCGATATCACCTCCGCAAAGATTCTGAAGAATCTCCAAGGCCTCCTTTCCGCTAAAACGATATTTAGCAAAGGTCGATTGATCTAACAGCGCGACATCTTCTCGACAGGCCTTCACTTCTTCCGCTATCCATTTCTGCCAATTCTGCTCTAGGAAAGAGTATTCGATCTCCGCCTTTTCCCCTGAAGGGGCATAGAAGAAGGGGCGCTCCCATCCAGCTGTTTCTCCAAAACAGGCATTGTGCCCCTTGTGCTTTTTATAAAGAGTCGATGCTCGAATTCCCCGGGAGGTCTCCATCTGTCGTCCTGGCCAAGCCATTTGATAGTGGAGTCCCAGCACTTCACTGACTCGCTCTTGCAGGTATTTACGCCCATTTTGGAAGGGCATAAATCGTCGGATATCCACCGAGCAAAGATCCAGAGTCATCCCTCCATTTTCAATCCACTCTACGGCATACTTCGCCGCGCCGCCTGAACAAGCAATCCCGGCGGAGTTCCAGCCACCCAGCACAAAGAGCCCCTCGGTCATAAAGGGTTGCCCCATGATGAAATTGTTATCCGGTGTAAACGCTTCGGGCCCGTTGACGAACTTTACGACATCTTCCCGGGTGATCCCTTTCAGTCGATGCCTGTGGTCGCTAAACGGTTCCTCAAAGTCCGGCCAATCCGGCTCTAACAAATCAAAGGCGAATTTATCGGGAACAGTATCGTCGATCTTCCACGGCTTGGATCGTTTTTTAAAGGCTCCCAGTTTGAGCCCTCCATCATCGAGCGCACGAAAATAGAGTCCCGCATTCGGATCGCGGGCGCAGGGACAGTCGCGTGTAACGCCTTCGATCGGCCGCGTAATCACATAGTGATGCTCACAGGGATAAACGGGAATATCGATGCCGGCTTGAAGCCCCATCTGACGCATCCACATGTTCCCGGCTAAGATGACCCAGTCCGCTTTAATCTCACCCCGATTGGTTTTCACTCCGGTGATCCGTTTGAGTTGGCCCTCCTCTACAATCAAGGACTCACAGCGAGTATTCTCAACAATTTTCACACCCCGCTGCATCGCTCCTTTTGCCAGCGAGATGGTGCATTCTCCGGGTAATACCCGACCATCTCCTGGAAGATATATTCCGCCCTTCAAATCCTTGGTGTTCAACATCGGGTAATATTGCGCGCATTCCTCTCCTGAGATCATCGTAGCATTCACACCAAACACCTCGGCCATTGCTGCATTCCTTTGAAGTTGATAGAGGCGTTCATCCGAAGATGCCAATTGAAGCCCACCACACTGAAGCCATCCTGGATCGTGTCCGGTGTCTTCCAATAGACTGGCAAAGATTTCTGTCGAAGCCTTGTTCACCTTGGTCTGAGCCGAACTCGCCCGGAGTTGACCAACCTGTCCTGCCGAGTGCCAGGTCGTCCCAGAGGCCAAGGACGATTGCTCCAGTAGAACGACATCTTTCCATTCCGCCAGAGCTAACTGATAGGCAATCCCGCAGCCTGCAATTCCGCCACCAACTACGACCACCCTCGCGCGGGAGGGTAAGTCCGCTTGTGGGAGTGCAAATTCTGCTTTGACCGGAGTGTTATCGTGGAGTGTTTGAACCATGAATTTAGGATTTGAGACGAGGTGAAAAATATCGAATAAGGCCGACAGTGACTAACGGAACAACGATCATTACGACAAAGCTAGCGATATTGAGCATCTGAATCCATGGGATATCGGCACCATTGATCTTGGAAAAAATATCCCTCGCCAGGTAGAGCGAAACCGTCGAGAGGTAGCCGAAAGAATCGGCCATCGCGATGAGGAAACTCGCTGTCGCCACCGTGTGAAGCGAGGCTAACAAGCGATCCATGAGGATGCTCTGATAAGGAACAAAAGCGATATAAAGCCCGATGCCATTCACGAGATAAAAAGTTTCTGGCCCGATCACTTTCTGCTGCAGGAGAAGTGTCGCCACTCCAAGAGTAATTGAGCCCAGCGCAATCAGCCCGAAATTGCACCACACCGCCATACGGTTGTCCTTCACCCTCCAGAGTAGGCACAAAATCAAAATCACCGCAACTCCCACCCAACTCTCGATCCGGGCAAAAGTGGAGGAATCTACGGTGTAATTTAGATCAGTCAAAATCTTGTCCATGAAGCTATCCCGTAAATCACGATAGGTCATCAGGCAGAGATATCCGAGCATGAGCAGAAAGACTCCCGGAAAATAGCTGCGAATAAAATTTCGTCGCTCAGCCTTATCCATCGGGGCTCTTTTAGTCCGACTCGCAATATCCTCCTCGGTGGGCGGCGGCACGTGATAGAGCATCAATAGAGACACCAGAAGAACCGGCACGAACAAGAGCCCGGTCGTCACCGGCATCCAAAACTCCGAAATCCCCCAACTCTCCATGGTCCAGCGACCCACCGATTTGACCCAGCCGGAGGCAAAAACGACACTCACACTCATCGCCAATCCGAGGAACTCTGTCACCCTACGTCCCTCCAGAATTCCAAAGAGCAAGGACCAAACCATTCCCAGCGAGAGGCCATTTAAAAATAGGAAAATGAGATTATAAGGAGCAAGTGCCAACGCAAACATCAAGAGCATCAACTCCGCAAATAAAATCAACCCTAGCACCAAAGGCGCCCGTCTTTTCATTGAGGCTTCCGAGGCCACTTTGATCCCAATGAATTTGGAGCCCATGTATCCCAGTAACTGGGAAATGATTGCGATCGGTTTGTAACTAAATACGACTCCGAAAAGAGTGAAGGCCGTCAGTCCATCGTAACCGGTTGCCGTGAACGGTTTCCGAAAGGCGTACATACTGGCGTAGGCGGTAAAGGCCGCCACCATGACATAGAGTGTCATCACGGCCCGTGGGCTTTCTGACAGCCACCTTTCAATTCGACTCATTCTCTATTCTTTCCAATACATACTCTCTTTGATAGCAATGATCAGGCGATCGATATCTTCCGGGAAAACATGACCGATAGTCCCGATACGGAAGGAATCAATTCCGGTTACTTTCCCCGGATAGATGACAAAGCCTTTTTCTTTGAGCTGGGTGTAGAATCTCATGAAGTCATATTTATCTGACTCTGGATTGAAGAAGCCAGTGATGATCGGACTGTGATGCTTTCCCGGCAGAACACATTTGAAGCCCAGTCTTTTCATCCCTTCAACTAGGCGGCGCTGGTTCTCGGTGTATCGTTGATAGCGGGCCAGCACGCCACCTTCCTCATCCAGCTCCTTCATAGCTTGGAAGAAGGCGCGTGTGACATGTGTCGGACTCGTATAACGCCACTTCCCATTGCCGTTTTCATGTCCCTGCCACTGGTCGTAGAGATCCATCGAAAGTGAGCGGGCGTTTTCCTTGATCTTTTCCATCTCGTTAATCTTCCCAATCACAAAACCAAACCCGGGCACTCCTTGAATGCACTTGTTGGCCGAGGAAACGATGAAGTCGATATCAAGTTCTGCCACATCGAGAGGAACGCCTCCGAAGGCACTCATCGAATCCACCATAAAGATTTTTTCGTGGGATTTCACGACCTTCGCAATCTCCGAGAGGGGATTCATCATCCCCGTGGTTGTCTCATTGTGAACAACAACGACATGAGAAATGGCGGCGTCATTTTGGAGCGTTTCCTCGAGTCGGTTCAAATCGGGTGGCGCGAGTTCACCGGTATCATGCACTTCATGGTCGATGCCAAGGCGAGCCGTAATTTTGACAAGACGATCCCCGTAGGCTCCATTCGCCAGCACGAGAAGTTTTCCATCCTGCGGGAGAACCGAGCCAATCATAGACTCGACCGAAAACGTCCCGCTCCCTTGCATCAGGGTACAGGTGTATTTTTCAGGGGCAATCGAAGTCGCCAGCTTAACCAGTCCTTCACGGATTGGAGTCACAATTCCTAGATTGTAATCATCGTCCCATGTGCACCAGTCACGTAGCATTGCCTCGCGGACAGTGGGGCTCGTCGAAAGAGGTCCCGGGGTCAGGAGAATATAAGGATTTTCTGTCATGATCTTTTTAAGAATTCAGGAGGGTTTGCAGATCGCTACACTTCGTTTAATGAGCATCTGCTACTGCCGGGCACGCCGCCGAGAAGAACGCCGATTCCAGCATCTTGCTGTATCAAGACCTTATTCCCACGAGATATGAGATTTTTTAGCGAAGAAGGATCCACTAAAACCCGCTGCTCCTGATTTCTGATTCCCTTAGGTATTCCAATCTTCATTTTCAAGCGATGGCTGAAATCACTCCCAGGGGAGAGAAAAGGTTTTAGTATTCGTCATATATTTAATGGCTTCAATGACGCCCTCTTTGATTCCCAGTCCAGAATCTTTGACCCCGCCAAAGGGGCTGGACTCAATCCGGAAACCCGGAACTTCGTTGATGTTGGTCGTGCCGGTGCGGAGATGCTTGGCTGCCTTCAAGGCGGCTGACATATCATTTGTCACAACGCCAGAACTCAAGCCGAAATTTCCGCTGTTATAATATTCGATGGCGTCATCCACGTCTTTGATCGAAATGATCGGCGCGAGTGGGCCAAACGATTCCTCCGCCACCATCGGGGTGTCACGCGGAACATTGGCAATGACCGTCGGCTCCATGAGGGCTCCATGGCGATTTCCTCCGAGGAGAACTTCCGCGCCATCTGCGACGGCTTGCTTCACCCGTTCTTCGAGAACGATAGCCGCGGGCTCATCGATGACAGTGCCGACTACGGTCTCGGGATCTTCGGGGTCTCCCCATTTGTAGGTCTTGGCCCGTTCGACAAAGCGTTTGGTGAATTCATCCAAGATCGATTCCTGTACCAGAATACGTTTTACAGCGGTGCAACGTTGCCCTGAATTTCTAAAGGAACCCTCGGCAGCGAGAGTGACGGCTTTATCCATATCGGCGTCTTCCAGAATAATGAGCGGTGAGTTTCCACCCAACTCCAGACAAAGTTTTTTATACCCCACTGTTTTGGAGATTTCTTTCCCAATTGCCACCGACCCCGTGAAGGACACCATCTCCACCCGATCATCTGTGATCATGGGTTTGGTGAGTGTTTCAAGATCACCAGAGAGGCAGGACAACATCCAACCCGGCAGACCCGCCTCATAGAGCAACTCGCAGAATCGAATGGCCACGAGGGGAGTCTTCTCACTCGGTTTCAGAATTATGGGTGCCCCCGCTGCGATGGCTGGAGCAAGTTTGTGAGCAACCTGATTGAGCGGGTGGTTGAATGGTGTGATCGCCGAAATTAATTGCACCGGCTGGCGGAAGGTGAAAATTTTTCGGGCCTTTCCCTGTGGCGAAATATCACAGGAAAAAACCTGGCCGTCATCCTTAAGGGCTTCGGCGGCTGCGAACTCCAGAACATCGGACGTCCGACCCGTCTCATACATTGTTTCCTTCATGCACAGCCCGGCCTCACGGCAAATGATCTTCGCCATCTCCTCGCGATGCTCGGCCATCAATGCTGCCGCCTTTCGCAAGATCTCATGCCGTTCATAGCGAGTGAGGGGATTTTTATGACCCTCGAGAGCGGCTTCAATGGCCTCATCCAATTCACTCGGTCCCACCTTGGAAACCGTTCCGGTCAAAGAACCATCCCACGGGTAAAGAACCTTCAGCTTGTCATCGGTGTGAGCAGCCTTTCCGGCGACATAACTCGGTAAATCGATCATGGTAACGGTTTAAAGATGTGCGTTGCAGGCAAAGGCAAAGATATCGAAGTTGCGGGGATCGCCTTGGGCAATTCTGCGATACTCTTCGTTGAGGGGTTCCGAGATCAAAAGCGGAACCATTTCCTCGTATCGTCCTCCATGAGATCTCAGTCCGCCTTTAATTACTGAGAGATCATGATCGGCAGGCGCCTTACCTAACACCACATCACGAGCCGAAAGCACACAAAGATCACCGATACGATCAGGAGCCAGTTCGAGCTTTAGAGCGGCCATCTCACGATTATGAACCTCGGTAATTCCTTCCCTCCTCATCAAGAAATTGGCAATTTCATCGGCTTTCTCCGGATTTTTCAAATGGATCATTACCAAGGAGCCGAGAGCACCATGATGGACCACATATGGATCAGTGATCGGACAAATAACGCGAAACTCCTCATTGAAGTTTTCCTTCAGCAAAGTTTCCACATAGATCACCTTGGGATTTCCCTCGGAATCATTTTTGGCATTCATTCCGTGGTCTGCCGTGGCCGCCACAATACAGCCAGCATCTAACAACCGACCAATCTGCTCATCCATTTGAGCATAAAAATTCAGTGATTCTTCCTGATCTGGGGCATACTTATGTTGCATGAAATCCGTCAGCGAGAGATACAGGAAATCCGCCCTCCCTTGCTCCGCCAAAGCCGCTCCGGCTTCCAATACATAGATCGAAGCATCTCCCGAATAAATCTCCGGCTCCGGCTTTCCGATGATCTCCGTTGCATTGTCGAGACCGTGTGTTTCTGCTTTGGCCTCATTTACTTTCTCTGATGAAAAAACAATTCCGCCTCGCTCCACGATCCCGTCACCGAGCACCGTTCGCAGCTTTTCCTTTGCGGTGATAAAGGCCACCTTGCGACCTGCGTCAGCGGCCGCATTGAGAATCGTATCGCAACGGCGAAACTCCGGGGAATTCATCATCACCTCTTCTCCTGTTTCAGGGTTCAGGAAAAAGTTCCCGCAGATGCCGGTAACCGCAGGCGGCATCCCGGTGACGATGGCAGAATTATTAACGTTGGTGAAACTGGGTAAAGCTCCGCGAGCCATCCCGCGATATCCTTCTTTCACCATCGCCTCCAGTCTCGGCATCCGCCCCTGAGCAATGGATTCAGAAATGTATTCATCGGCACAGCCATCGATGCAAATTACAGCAATGGGACGGTTAGGAAGAGAGTAACTTCTATCGTTGATGGTAAACTTATTCATAGGCCAAAGGGAATGAAGACGAGCCCTTCGAAAAAGGAAGGTAATTCATCAATAAAAAGGTTTGGTTAAAGCTGACGGTAGATTGGGCAGTCCACACTATTTGGGTCAGGTTGTTTGACGATACAGTGGAAGATTTTCCAATTCATAGAGTGACCTAGTCGCAAGGAATGGACGGCCCAAAGGCAAGGAATTTGAGTTCGATCAGATGGTCAAAGCACCGAGTTCTAGGGCAAGCGGATACGGAAGAATTGTTGCTTGGTGCCGAAGGGGAGACCGAGGTTCGTAAAGGTTAGGGTCGTCGAGTCACCTTGGCTGGTGTAGTTGTCGCCAATCTCAAGCCAGGTTTTCAAATCCCCTGACTGGTCAACTGAGTAGATTGCGCGGGGGATCGAATCGAAGGTCAGCGAGACTTCGCCAGTGGAGTCGTGGATGATTTCAGTGATCGCCAATTCTCTATTTGAGATCAGCGGGGTGCCACTAAGACCCATCTGGTAGAGTTCGTTGACCTCGGAAGGGTAGACTACTCTGCGCCAGATGGCAACTTCATCGATTGAACCGGGGAACCAACTAGGGAAGCCGACGCTTTCTGCTCCGTCGGTGCCGATGCCGACGCCGTAACCCGCCGAATTAACGTTGCCAATTCCGCTGATCGGGCGGGTAGCGACCGATTGGCCGTCATAATACATCACTGCATTGCCATCGCGATCATGTGAGACTAGGAGGTGATGCCAGTTGCCGTCGCTGATCTGATTTTGTGGGCCGTCGTAATCGACTCGTCTCCCGGTGTCGCCGTTGATGTTCCACTGCCAACGTCCGTTGGGGCCGGCTGCAATGATCCAGCCGGAGTTGGCACCCGAATTCCAGTCCTTGTTCGAAATGATCGAGGGGTCGCTGCCTGACCCTCCTTCTCCCCGGTTGTCGGGGAAGCCGGTGCTGTTGTTGACCCAGAGTGATACTGAGAAGTCGATATCGGTGCCGAAGTTGAGATCGTCAGTAGCGCCAATAAAGATATATTCGTGAGGCGAAACAGGATCGGTGAGTGTGACTGCATTACCAATGCTCCCGGTGGCGAAGCTCGGTGCACCGTTCACGGTGCCATTGTGATTGCGACCGGAGGAGTCGCTGCCGTCTACGTCGAGCGGGAGGTAGGCGACAAGGTCAGTCTCTAGGCTTCCTGTAAAAAAGCTCACGCTCACGTCGATGGGATCGCAATTGGCGCTATCTGCACCGCCGGTCATCTGGATCGAGTAGACGAGGGTGATGGTGCCTCCGTTTGGCGTCACTGTCGGGCTGTGGGTGAAGGTGGTGGCGTCTGGAGCGGTGTTCCCGATCAGGTTCCCATCGAGACTGAGGTCGATACCGGTCGAATCCAGACCTTGTGCGCCACGCCATGAGAGGTCGATGGTCGGATTTGGCAGGCCAACGCTAACAGTAGCTGCGGGCAGCGAAGGGCAGATCTTGGGTTCTTCCTCCGGAATAGTGATTCCCTCTGTGCTGACGGCACCGAGCAGGGCGATCTCCTCTGGGGCGAGTTCCTCACCCCAGAAGGCAATGCTGTTGACCATCATATCATCGGTTTCGCTACTTTCGTCTGAGAATAAGTTGACGATTGTATCCAAGGAAAAAACGCCCTCGAATCCGCTTACGCCCGTCTGAGGCGCCCCTCCGATGGCCGTCTGAACACCATCTACATAGGCCGTGCACCGCAGCCCGCCGCCCGCGCCGTCATTGCCGCAAGTAAAGGCGAGTCGGTACCACGTGTCAGGAGCAAGGGCGCCTGCCTCAGTCAGGTTTGAGCCGAAGGAGAGTTCGCCGCCAGGCCGCACAAAAATATCGACGTCATTGGAATTGGCTGGATTGGTCTGGACGAGCGATTGGAAGGTCGAGATGCTCTCGAGATTGATGTCCATCACCAGGGTCCAGTTGTTGGTGTGCGCTGCCGCATCACCGCCGTTGGCACCAGCTGTATTTGTCAGGGCGAGCGTCTGCGCCGGGTCGAGCGGTGCTAGGTCGAGCACCGTGACGTCGGTGCCGTCTATCTGCGTTATGAGATACTCGGGGACAAAGCCGTTGGCAGTCAGTGACGTTCCTCCATCGGCCTCGGTAAGGTCATTGTCGAATTGCCAGATCCCAAGCACATCATTGAGGTCAGCATAGGAAATCGGGGTGGCGGCGAGGGCTGTGCCTAGGACCAGAAGGAGAAATTTTCGCGGCATCCTCTGATGACAATGTTTTTTTGAGTCGATGGCAATAGCAGGAAGGGTCGGAGAGATAGCATTATTGCTGAGATCGGTTCCTTTTCCGGTATTCGGTGGCGCTCGCGCCGAGATTTTTCCGGATGAATCGCCCCAGTTCCTCAGAGGACTCGAACTGCATCGTGAAGGCAATTTTTTTGATCGCCCAGTCCGTTTCATCCAGCAATTGGCACAGTCGCTGGAGCCGAACGCGGGTGATCTCGTCCTTTGCTGATCGCCCTAGCTCGGCGCGGAAGCGTTTCTGAAACGAGGCCCGGGAGACCGGTAAGCGCGCGATCAATTCGGAGACGCGCAGGGGGTGTCCGGACGCTTCCCGCCGAATGATCCGGACCGAGTCCGCCACGAGTTGGTCGCCGAAGGCGAGAATCTCGGTTGACTCACGCGTCACCAGCGGGCCGGGCGCGATTTCCGTCATCATCGGCGTCAATTCTTCCGCCGACATCATGCATGCGAGGAGGCTGGCCGCCGTATAGCCGATCTTTTCGCCAGGATAGGAAATGCTGCTCAGCGGGGGAGTCGCCGTGTGACAGATGATCAAGTCATTGCCAAATCCCAGAAGAGCTACCTCATCTGGAATCTTTAACTTAAGTCGGGCGCAAGCGCGAGAAAGGGTCGCAGCGGCGATGTCATCACGGGCGAAGATTCCGATTGGTTTGGGTAAGTCTGCCAGCTGTGCGAGCATCACGTCGCGGACCTTCACCCATTTCTGATGCTGCGGGAGTTTGGAGGTTTCGAAACCAATCTCATGACATCCGTAGCCGCGCGATTTCAACTCGGCGATGAATGCCGCGCCCCGTTCGCGCGAATATTTTCGGGAGAGATCTCCCCAATAAGCGAAGTGTTTCAGCCCGAGGTCGGCAAGGTGTCGGGCCGCGATCTGCCCGGCGGCTGTATCTTGAGGCACGACGGTCGGCGCGCCGAATCCCCCGGACTCACAACTGAGATTGATTACCGGAATTCCTCTTTTCTGCCACGCGGTCACCTCTGCCTCGCTTGGACGAAAAACGATGATCCCGTCACCGGACCAATTGGCGTCGATCTTCACAGGCGCGATTTCGTTGGTGGTCTCGGTCATATAGCGGATCTGCCACGATTGGCGGTTTATCCGCATGTAGCGAACGATGCCGCCAAAGATCTCGCGCATGAATGTGGCCCATGCCGGGATGCGGATACCAATCACCGGCGAGGTGGAAATCGGCGCAACATTGCTATTCTTGGGAGTCTTACGCATTTGCGGCATGAGAATTTTTCAATTTTTAGCAGAGACTTTAAGATACGGTTTACAAACGTGCAGCAAAAATGCTACAAGAAATAGCATTTTTTGCGGTCTATGTTTTTCTTTTCCTAAATTGCTCATTATTCTTTGTCTAGCGAGGCCGTCGAAAACTCTGATTGAGCCAGTCGATTGGTTGAATTCGAATACGGTTCATTGAAAGAGAGATTTCGGTAGCATTCAACTTCGTCCCAATGCACTCGCCCCGATATGAAGAAAAGGGGCTGGGAAAAGAGAGTTTTTTTCGACAGCTTCATCAAAGCGGCGCTGGACAGGCGACACCTCAGCCTAAGTCGTAATGATTCCCGCAACTTAAACCATTAATGCTCAGTCGAAAGCGCCTCACCGGAAACGGGCACCAGACCTTTGACGTTGAGAAAAACGAAAAATGACCAAGCTATCCGTTAACATTAATAAAGTTGCTCTTATTCGAAATGCCAGAGGAAGGGATTTTCCATCGGTAGAAAGGTTTGCAGAGAGTTGCATCGAACTTGGCGCCCATGGAATCACCCTTCACCCAAGACCGGACCAAAGACATGCCCGATATTCAGATGTGAGAGTGCTCAAGACTCTTTGTGACAAATACGGGGTAGAGTTAAACGTTGAAGGTTATCCTAGCGACGAATTTCTGAGGGTGGTTCTCGAAGCTGAACCGACTCAATGCACCTTGGTTCCTGACGACCCCGATCAAATTACGTCTGATCATGGTTGGGAAGTTAGCCGTAATGCAAAGCTCCTTGAAGGAGCTGTCTATAAACTTAAAGAGCGTAATATTAGAACCAGCCTCTTTGTAGATCATGGGACCTCAGAGTTGGGCCTAATTCGGGATATGGGCGCTGACCGCATCGAACTGTATACCGAACCATACGCAGATTCATTCTTCGATCAGTTGAAATTGGAACCTGTTCTGAGGTCATTCAGATGCACGTCTACTGCGGCTCAGAATCTTGGCCTCGGTGTTAATGCGGGGCACGACCTAAACTTAGATAATCTGGATAGATTTCTGTCAATTCCCGGGATCATGGAAGTTTCAATTGGGCACTCCCTCGTAGTGGAAAGTATCGAACGCGGAATTGGGAAGGTTCTTGAAAATTATCTCAAGATTGTAGCAAATGGAAATTAACTCAGCCGGAAATTAACTCAGCCGCCGGAGGTCGTGAACCTCAAAATCAGGGGATCGGATCCCTTGGCCACGTCGTGATATTTGAGGGAGGCGCGCTGATTTAGAAGTGTAGGGACTTTGAAATAGTTCTATTGAAAGCAGTAGATGCGGCCGGAATGAGTGGAGACGAGGAGGCGGTTATCGGCCATAGCGAGGGCATGAACGTCACCATTGACAGACCATTGGTTGAGGATGTTTCCGCTTGTTTTGTCGTAGGCAATGACGGTGTTTTTCCCCCCGACGTAGAGGGTAGTGCCACAGAGGATGAGGGTGTTGGGCTCGGGGAGGGTATTGACCCAGGAAGGGCCGCCCGAGGCTTGCACGGCATCGCGGATGAGGGAGAAGCGTTCCGACCCATTAGCGAGCATGCGATGGGCTCGGGAGTGACGGGAGATGGCGGCACCGTTGGTGGCATTGGTTTCCTGGAGATGGTAGGTGCGGCTTTTGGCCCAGGAGTTGTTCCCGTGGCCGGGACCGTGGATGAGCTTGTCATCGTTGGTGAGGAGGGCGAAGGTTCCTCCGCCGCCCGGGAGGCGACCTTGGAGATTACCATCGGAGAGGGTGAAATAGAGAGGCGAAACGCGTCCCTGGAGGGCGAAGAGGTGGTTGGAGGTGGCGAGGAGGGGGCCTTCGAGGGAGTACCATTGGGCGGCACTGATGGTCTTGGTGATGACGGGGGCGCCGGTGTCGGGGTGGAGGGCGGCGAGGTAGTTGTCTTTCCACGGGATGAGTCCGAAGCCACACCAAGCTTTGCCATTTTCAATCAGAACTCCCGTGCGACAGGGGAAACGTGACATGAGTTTGTTGTCGGCGGGGATGAGTGTTTTGTCAGGAGCTCCCCGGTGAGACCAGACGGGGGTGCCGTCGCTGGCGTTGACGCAGTAGGCTTGGCCGTCGTCGGAGCCGAAGTAGATTTTTTCGTTGTGGTAGGCGGGGGCGAGTCGGACGGCTCCGCTGACGGGATGTCGCCAGGCAGGTTGGCCATCGGAGGCATTGAGGGCGACACAGGCATTGCCGGAGGAGGAGGCGATGAAGACTTTGCGGTTGGCGGCGATGAGGTTGAAGGCTTTGTCGTAGGCACGGGCGGGTTTGGCTTTGGAGACGTTGTTCCAGGCGTCGCGTTGCATGGTGCCATACCAAGCGGGTTGCGGAGGGGTAGGCTCGGTGTGAACCCAGGATCGGGTGAGGGTGGTGGCGTCGGGATTGTCGGTGGTGACTCCCGAGCGCTTGTTATCATGTCTCCAAGTGGGCCAGTCCGCAGCATTCGCAACGAGTGCGAGGAAGAGGGTGAGGGCCCCGGTGGCAAGTGTGGATTTGGAGATCATGGCGATGAGAAATTTGAAATTCTAAAAGAAAGGAGGATCAGTTTTTGGGAGCGAGACCGAAGGAGGATTCCATCCATGAGCCGCAGGAGCACCCGGCTCCTTGTTCCTGGACGAGGATCATGCCGCCGGCTGGTGCATAGGAGAGCCAGCAGCCGGGACGGACCCGTGAGACGGCCGTGTTGTGGCCGTCGTCGGCATTCCACATCGCGATGTTACCGGCGTATTGGCCGCTATTGGGATTGCCTCGAAAGAAGAGATTGTTCTTCGCCGCGACGAAGGTGGAACACCCGGAGCGACCGGGCATGACGTTGGAAGTACGGGCGCCGGTGGTGAGGAGATATTTGTGCGGTTCGAGGTAAGCGTAACCCCCGGTCATGACCGGGTGCTGGTGGTTGCCTCCGTGGTGGCTGGCTTTCCAGCCGTGAGATTTTGACCAATCGAGATTTCCGTTGGCGGGGTCGAAGCCATAGAGGTAATAGGAATCATTGGTGGCGCGACTACCGGTGAGAAGGAGGCGGCCTTCGGCGTATTGCAACCACATGGAGGGTTCGCCCCCTTCGAGTTCGGGAGTCTTATCCCAGAGGACGTTTCCAGTAGTTTGGTCGAGGCAGACGAGATGGAGCGATTTCTTCCAATCGGAAGCGGCAAGGCGTCTGCTTTCGCCCGCGATGACTCCGGGGTCGGTGGTTTCGAGGAAGAAGAGCTTCCCATCGCCGACGGTGATGGAGACGTTGAGGATGAGCCCGCGTTCGTATTGCCACTGGGTCATGCCGGTGTTGGGATCGAGGGAGAAGAGGTTGTCGGAGCAAACTTGATAGGTTTGGGGGCCGGATTGAGCGTCGAACCAGAAGGTTTGCCCCCAGTATTTTTTGAAGAAGGCCTCGCCGCTGGTGGCGGAGCCAAGGAGTTGATCACCGGTGCGACAGACATATCCCCAGTGGTAATCGAGTTCGGCGTTCGAACCGTCGATGACATCGTAGGTGGTTCTTTTTCCATCATCTCCGGCGAGGAGCCAGCATTTGTTGCGGACCGCGAGGTAGAGGCCTTCGTCCGCAGCGTTCATGTTGGAGGCGTCGCGAATCATGTTGAGGCGGCGGAGGTCGCGGACTTCCTTTGACCAGAGGACGCAGCCGTTGTGTGAGTCGAGGGCGAGGACGCGTCCGAGTCCCTGACAGTAGAAGCGACCATTGGCATTGAGCGGAGAGGGGGCGCGGACCATGCGGTCGATGACGATCTCGGGGCCGGGGCGGCCAATCCAGTTCAGTTCGAATTCGTTGATGGAGGACTTCCCACCAAGTTCATCCTGGTTGGCTCCGGAGTTTCCGGGGTTGGAGTATTGGCTGGTCCAGGTGTCGGTGCCGGCAGCTTCGGATTTCACGGTGGCAGCGGCTCCTGCACCATTGATTCCTGCGACCACACCACGACCGGGTTTGGTGAGTGGAGTGGCTTCGGTGACGAGATCGGAGTAAGAGCCTGAGTTTTCGATTTGAGATTGTGAGACGACAAGGTTGAAGGTGTTTGTTTCAAACGGGAGGTCGCTGAGGTCAGTGGCCAGGATGACGGTGACGCGTGATCCGTAGACGCCCCGGTCGGTGAGAAACTGGCGGGCGGCATCGACTTCAGCTTGGGTGTCTTCGACCGCGATGATGACGTAACTGCTTTGGCGAGCGAGTTCATAGGCGAAGTGGCCATTTCCGCAACGCAGGTCGAGGCAGTAGCCTCGGTCTGAGACTTCGGGGAGGGCGAGGATGTTGGCGGCCTGAGTGGACCAGCCTCCGGGAGCGACGTATCCGTCCTGATCGGGGTAGGCTGGCGCAGAGTAGTCCCACGCGCGGGAGGTGGTGAGGGTGCGTGAGCGGGTTTCGTCTCCGTTTTGACTCTGGATGACGGTGTAGGCGAGAGTTTCGCCGGGATCGACATTGGCGATGACGACCTCGTGTTGAGTGCGAAGGCTGTAGTCTTCCGTGCGCCCTGCCGCTTCTCCGTTGAGTCCGTAGTCGAGAATGGTGACGGTGGGTTCTTCGGTCTGCCAGCGGATGTAGGCCGCGCCATTGCGGAACTCGACGGTGGGTTCGAGGGTGCTGGAAAGAGAAGCTTGGTATTTTGAATACATGCGGACCCGGTAGAAATATCGATCGTTGTCTGAGACGGGCTGGGTAAAACGAACGTGGTGACGTTGGAGTCCGCTGCCAAGATCGGTGGGGTTGGAATGGGGGACGGCGAGATCATCGGCGTTGCTCCAGGTGGAGAGATCGGTGCTGCGTTCGATGAGATAGGCGATGGCTCCATTCACGGTGGGGCGTTGGTAGGAAATTAGGGGGTAATCTTGTCCCCCGACCTCAACATGGGAAACGCTGAAGGCAGCTGCAGTGGAGAGAGCTGGAGAGGTTCCGAGGGCGTATTCCTGAAAGTTGTTCTGGCCATCTTTATCGGGGTCGCCTTCGGCGGTTTGGCTGAGGTTTCCGAAAACAGCAATTTCCCAAGTGTCGTCCATCCCATCGCTATCAGAGTCGATAATGGAGAGCCCGGAAATGGATTGACCGTTTGACTTTATTTCGTAGACCTCGGCGATTTCTTCGGCAACGAGGATGCGCCGCCAGATGGCAACTTCATCAATGCATCCTCCCCATGGGTAGTTAAGGTTTCCGTCGGCTCCGATGGTCAGGGGGAGTCCGGTATCGATGGAAGCGAGACCTGAGATGGAGGTGGAGCCTTTTGAGACGCCATCGAGATAGAACCGGGCGAGTCCATCGCGGTCGTGGGTGACGACGAGGTGGTGCCATTGGCCGTCGGCGACGCCATCGCTACCAAAGCCGAGGTTGATGGTGTGGTCCTTGCGGGTGGATCCGTCTGAGAAGTTCCATTTCACACCGCCGTCACTGGTAGTAAAAATGCCCCATCCAACATTGCTGCCGCTGGTCCAGTTCTTGCCAGAGAGGATGGTGGCATCAGTAGGAGCCCCACCGAGAGCAGAGTTGTTTTCCATGGTGCCGAGGCGTTGGAACCAGAGGGAAACAGTAAAGTCGGTCGAGGAGCCAAAATCAAAGTCAGCATGGTCATCAAGGACAACTGCTTGGGATGGGGCGGCCTGATCGCGGAGACAGAGAGCATGGCCATGGACACCACCGCCGATAATATTTTCTCCTCCGTAAGAAGTGGCGTGATGGCTCGAAGCGGATGAGGAGGTGTCGCGGTAGTCGCCCTCGAAACGATAGTAGGCGACAAGTCCAGCTGCGATGTTATCGGGAATAGATTGGACGGTGGTGGCGAGTTCAGAGACGAGGTTTTCGGTGTCGTAGTAGCGAAGGGTGTAGTTGAAGCTTTGGACTTGATTGGCAGAAATGAGGGGCGTGTCGAGGTAGGTGGAAGAGCCGACGGGAGGGGTTGCGATTTGGATGCCGTCGCGTAAGATGACGAGGTGATCGACAGAAAAGGGAGCGATGGGTGGATTCCAATTCAGAGTGATTTCTCCCGCTTCTTGATCGAGGGCGGAGGTGAGTCCTCCGGGTTGACCAGGGGCGGTGTTGTCTTTGACATCGAGTCGGACGAGGTCGACGTAGGTATCGGGTGCTCCGGCAAGGCCACCGGAGTTGAAAATACGAACTTCAGCGCGGCGCGCACCCACGGGGATGTTTCCGGTGAATTTATAAAAGGTCCAAGTGTTGCGATCTTGATCCGCGGGCGGGCGGGTGCCAGTGCCATTCCAGCCGGAGTTGAAGAGACCGCCGGGATCATCGCCATCGAAACTGGTCGCTGTGCCGACCTGGTTGCCGCCTGATCCCACGGTATCAAAGAAGGTGAGTTCGATCCCTGAGAATTCGGGGTTTGGGCTGTATCCTGAAAGCCAGGCACTGAGAGTGAATTCGACTCCGCCGGTATCGAGGGCAGTGTTTGATGAGCCTGCAGCGGAAGCGAGGTTTGAGACGACTTGAGTGCCGAGGTTTTTCCAGGAATAATAAGTTCCGGCATCCGGGTCGTCGGTATTGCTGAGTGCGGAACCTGAGTAGTAGACGTCGCTGCTGTGGTTATATCGCGCGAAAGTATCGGGCCATCCGGTGGGACTGGCGGATTCGAAGCCACCGTTCTCGAGAACTTCTACGGCGGGGAGTCCTCCGGCAAAAAGGAGGGAACCGAGGAGAATGGAACGGGATGAAGACTGGGGAAGGTGGGACTTCATATCGTAACTAAGGCAAAGAATTCAGTATGTTCAAAAATCATCGTCTTGGTAAAGTGAAAAGAAGGAGCGACATTTTAGCCACAACTTGCGGTGGTGAGAGTTCAGCGGTAGTCGAATTTTTCCATCACGGACTCGAGGAGAGGAAAATTTTTCGTAATTTGAGTCTCATAGTTTTTCCAGCGATCCAATGCCTTCGTGTAGATAGGCTGGTTGACGGCTTCGTAGGTCGGCGAGTTGACGCCGCGTTCTTGGAGATGGGAGCGGTAATTTTTGACAGTCTCATTCCACGGGAGATCCATCCACTTGAGCAATCGTGAAGATTCTGCAGTGTAGTCTGCGATGGTGTCTTCGTACCGAGTTTCGTGCCAGCGATCATCGGGGATGATTTCGCGTAGAGTGTGCCAGCAGGTGAGCTCTTCAGCTGTGCGTCTGCAGGTGTCTTCAAAAGTGTTGAAGCGGACACTGACACTATTAATTGGAAGCCAGCGGAAAAAACAAGAGAGGGCGATGTCACGCGGATCGCGGAGAGCATAGAGGATGTGGTTGTTTGGCCAAAGGCGCAGGGTGGCGGCGATGTAGTGGGTGACGGAAGGGTTTTTATCAACGAGAATACGATCACCGACCTTTTGGTCGATGGCGTTTTCGAGATAGTGGCGGTATCGTTTTTCTTGGTGGAGGAGGCGTTGGGCGGGAATATTTTCGAGGGTGGTGGCATCGAAAAATCCTTCTTCATTGCGGTGGCCTTTTAGGAGGCCGGGGAAAATATAATCTGTGAAGGCACCGAGTTCGTCGGCTGAAACGATGGAGGGGTGGGCATCAAGAATTTTCTCGATGAGGGTCGTGCCGGAGCGAGGACATCCGGTGAGAAGAATGCTGCGGTGATCGGGCGAGTTCGAGCGCGAGATCCAGGATCGAATGATGTCGGGATTGAGTGAGGCGTTGAAATGATCAGCCCATTCTTTCTCTTGTTGAGAGCGGTGGTTTGCCTGCCCGGTTTCGGGGAGGTTTTGGAGAATCTCTTTGCTTTTGAGGAGATGGTGGAAGGCCTGATCAAAGTCACTTTCTTGGTCGAGGAGATGGGACCATTCGTTCCAAGCCTGCGATTTCGTAAGTGGGGAGCATGAGTTTGAAGAGGTGAGTTTTTTATAGATGGCAGAAGCCTTTGCCGAATCACCGAGGCGTCGAAGGATACGAGCCCGGAGCAGAAGTCCCTCGGGCTGGTGAGGGTGGCTGCTGAGAAAGTAGTCAATTTCTTCAAGGGCGTTCTCGAGTTGGTGTCGTCTCTCAAATAGAACGGCAAGTTCCAGGCGGGTCTCAGGATGGGTCGAGTCGGCTTGTTTCGCGGATTGGAGAGTGTCAAGAGCTTCGTCAGCGCGGAAGCTCATGCGGAGACTCTGTCCGGCGAGGAAGAGAGCTTGGTGATTTCTTTTTCCAGAAATTCTGAGGAGATGCCGGATGAGCTTGAGAGCTTGGCCGAGTTCAAACCGTTGACCGTGGCCACGAGCGGCATCGGTGAGAGCAAGAATATTATGGGGTTGTTTTTTGACCGCTTTCTCAAAAAGGCGGAGGCTTTTTGAGAAGTCTTGCCGGACAAAAGCAGCGCGCGCCTGTTCAAGCTCAGGAGTATCCTGATAGATGGGTTTGCGCTTAGAATTCATTCGATGGGCAGTTCTTCGTTTTGTCGGATCGCGAGATCAACTGTGAGGGGAAGTGAAAACGGCCTCCGGAGATCCGCAGGCCGTTTGAAATTTGCTTAGGGGGGCGACTAGCGACGGCGACGAGCGAAGAATCCCAGGAATCCGAGTCCAAAGAGAACAGATGATGTCGGCTCGGGAACGGCGCTTACTGTAAAGCGGAGGTTGTCAGCGTAGGTGTCATTGCCAGGCCCTCCGAAGATTACGCGAAAACTCGAAGTGCCGACTGGTACCGTTCCACTTGCAGTGTAGAGTGACCAGTTATCAGCACGCCAGGAGCCGGAAGGGGTTGTGCTGGAACCTTCGACATCACCACTGGCAAGCAAAGTTGTCCCTAAACTCGTTGTGCCAGCAGCATCAGAGAAGAATTCCACGTTGATGATCGTGTGATCGGATTGAGGAGTGTAACTGGCTAAGTACCCAGAGAACTCATAGTTCACGTCACCGGCGATAAGGGCAACTGCATCTGAGGTGACCGGGTTTGTGACTCCGATGGTATGACCATAGAAGGAACCACCATCGATGACACTAGTGGTGTGAAGGTCCGCTGAGTAGTTCTGGTTAGTCGCATACGCTCCAAATGAGCCTCCAGTTCCTCCACCAAAGGCTCCTGCAGCTCCGCTACCGGTGCCAGTAGCAGACTCGAAGTCCTCGGTGAAAATCGTGGCTGCATTCACTGATCCAGCGAACATGAGGCCACCTGCCAATATCATGGAGGTAGTTGAATTGTTGCAATGTTGGTTGCTCATAAAGTAAGGTGAATTTTTTGAGGTGAACTATTTATATCGACCTCCTGTTTGGGCAACCCATCGCGGGGAGTCAACATAGAAAAGCCTTTTTGGCTCAAAGTAATCAATTCTGCTATAACAAAAAGGCATACGGCTATGTTAGTGTGGCGTATACTGCTTTCGTAGATTAGGGAGAATGATGCCATCAGGACTGTGATCAATCTCTTGGCCGGGGCAATGCATTCATTTTTTGAGAGTCGCTTTGAGAATGAAGAATCAGCGTTTAAAAACTTCGAGCAAGTGAAACGATTATGATCAATGTTGATGGCTAGCATTCCCTTGAGATCTTCGAGATCGGCCGATTACTCGGGCAAGCCGGCAATTTTCTTCAACCCTGAATCTTTCCTCACCTTTTCTTAGATCTCCTAGAGTAATTGCTCTTCAAAGTCAGATTTCACTCTACTAATCTGATCAAGAACCTTCGCTCTTTTTAGAGCTTCGCGCCCCCCTTCCACCCCTCCAAAGGCGCCTTCAACCCTCTCGCGGTAAAAGTAAATTCCTAGAAGCCAAATTTCGAGAAGCTCTCTCCGATTTCCCTCGCACCATTATCATTTTCCCTCGAAGCTTCACCATGCCAAAGCCCCTGACCTCCCGTCGTCACTTCCTCAAGACCGCCGCCGGCGCGCCTTTGATCTTCAGCAACCTCCGCGCTGCCCCCTCGGCGAACGGAAAGCTCAACCTTGCGGCAGTCGGCGTCGATGGCAAAGGCTGGAGCGACCTCACAAGTCTCGCCTCCCATCCCAGCGTCAACGTCACCGCAATCTGCGACGTCGATACCGCACGCATGGCAAAGGCTATCGCAAAATTCCCCAACGCCCGGGCCTACCAAGACTGGCGCGAAATGCTCGAGACAGAAGGTGACAAGATCGACTCCGTTCAAGTCGCCACGCCCGACAACATGCACGCCCCGATTTCAATCGCCGCGATGGAGCGCGGCAAACACGTC
>JAQWSX010000200.1 GCA_029242935.1 Akkermansiaceae bacterium | reverse complement strand
GTATAAAAAAACTGTCTCAGGTGACTGGACCGAGTTCGGCGACGATGCCGTAAAGCTCAAGTGGGCCGACCACGTGGTGAACCGTATTCACGAAACCGCCCTTCTTAAAAACCCCGATGCCAAAAGCGCTGTCCCAACCACAACCCGCAGTGCCGCCATCGAGAATGGCCTCACTCCGGCAATCGACGATAACGGAAATCACTACATGATTCTCCCGCGACGTAATCCCAAGGATCTTTATCTAATGCATAATCCCGACGGATTCTACCGCTTCAAGTAGGTAATAAAACAATCCAAAAAAAAGTCCGACGCTTCCCATGAAGCTCGGGCTTTTTTGTAATATTTTTGCTTAAGAATCCCTCAATAGCTCCAAGAAAAAGTGAGTGTCGCGCCCTGAAAAAATCTCTATTTCCCTATTTTCGCGGTTCACCTTCCCCTGATTCCAACCTAGAATCTGCGAAGCGGGTCGTGATCAAGGCATTCTCTGCCAACAAAGACCCATTACAGCTTTAATCCATCACCTAAAAATGAGCCTCTATCAAGAATACCTTCAGGAAATCGCAAAACGTGAAGAGCATGGCCTGCACCCAAAGCCCATTGACGGGGGCGATCTTCTCGCTGAAATCATTGCCCAAATCAAGGCCCCTTCCCACGAACACCGGGAAGATTCTCTCAGCTTCCTCATCTACAACACTCTCCCCGGCACCACCTCTGCGGCAGTCGAGAAAGCAAACTTTCTACAGCAAATTATTCTCGGACAAGAGCTTGTTCCTGAAATCACCTGCTCATTCGCTTTCGAACTCCTTTCCCACATGAAAGGTGGCCAATCGATGGAGGTCCTCTTGAATCTGGCTCTTGGCGAACATGCTGATATTGCAGCTCAAGCCGCCAAGGTTCTGAAGACTCAGGTCTTCCTTTACGACGCCGATATGGAAAAACTCGCCGCGGCCTTCCAAGCCGGAAACGCTGTCGCCAAAGACCTCCTCGAGAGCTACGCACAAGCCGAGTTCTTCACCGAGCTTCCCGATATTCAGGAAGAAATCCAGGTCGTCACCTACGTCGCCGGCACCGGAGACATCTCGACCGACCTTCTTTCTCCCGGCAACCAAGCCCATTCCCGTTCCGACCGTGAGCTTCACGGCAAATGCTTCATATCCCCCGAGGCGCAGCAGGAAATCGAAACTCTCAAGCGACTTCACCCCGACAAAAGCGTCATGCTGATCGCGGAAAAAGGCACCATGGGCGTTGGATCTTCACGGATGTCCGGGATCAACAACGCCGCTCTCTGGGCCGGCAAGCAGGCCAGCCAATACGTCCCCTTCGTCAACTTCGCCCCCATCGTGGCAGGAACGAACGGCATTTCGCCCATCTTCCTGACCACCGTCGATGTCACCGGCGGCATCGGTCTTGACCTCCAGAACTGGGTTAAAAAGAAGGATACCGAAGGAAACACCATCCTCGATGATGAAGGCGAGTCCATCCTCGAGCAAACCTACTCGGTGGACACCGGAAACGTCCTCACGATTAACACGAAGACAAAGAAACTCTACCAGGACGGCAAGGAACTCAAAGACATCTCCAAAGCTTTCACTCCACAGAAAATGGAATTCATGAAGGCTGGTGGATCTTACGCCATCGTCTTCGGCAAGAAGCTGCAAACTTTTGCCGCCAAAGCTCTCGGTGTCGAAGCTCCTGTTGTCTTCTCCCCTTCCAAGGAAATTTCACACGAAGGACAAGGCCTCACCGCCGTTGAGAAGATCTTCAACAAGAATGCTGTTGGAACCACTCCGGGCGTCACTCTCCATGCAGGCTCAGATCTCCGTGTCGAGGTGAACATTGTCGGCTCTCAAGACACCACCGGCCTCATGACGATGCAGGAACTTGAGGCGATGGCTGCCACCACCATTTCGCCCATCGTCGATGGCGCTTACCAGTCCGGTTGCCACACCGCTTCGGTCTGGGACAAGAAAGCTCAGGAAAACACGCCGAAGCTGATGCGCTTCATGAACAACTTCGGCCTCATCACTGGACGCGATCCAGAGGACAAGTATCACCCAATGACCGACGTGATTCACAAGGTCCTGAACGACCTCACCGTTGACGACTGGTCTATCATTATCGGCGGCGATTCTCACACCCGAATGTCGAAGGGGGTGGCCTTCGGAGCTGACTCCGGAACTGTGGCCCTCGCTCTCGCTACCGGAGAAGCCTCCATGCCCATCCCCGAATCGGTGAAAGTCACCTTCAAAGGCTCCCTTAAGGAGCACATGGATTTCCGCGACGTGGTTCACGCCACCCAAGCCCAGATGCTCGATAAGTTCGGTGGGGATAACGTCTTCCAGGGTCGTATTATCGAGGTGCACCTCGGCTCCCTCCTTGCTGACCAAGCTTTCACCTTTACCGACTGGACCGCTGAGATGAAAGCCAAGGCCTCAATCTGCATCTCCCAGCCGGATACTCTCATCGAGTCGCTCGAAATCGCCAAGTCCCGCATTCAGATCATGATAGACAAGGGAATGGATAACAAAAAAGACGTTCTTCAAGGTCTCATCGATATCGCCAACAAGCGGATCAGCGAAATTCGTTCGGGCGAGAACCCGCCGCTCGCTCCCGATCCCAATGCCAAGTATCACGCTGTGATGGTCGTCGATCTCGATATCATCGAAGAGCCCATGATTGCAGATCCCGATGTCAACAACGATGATATTTCGAAGCGCTACACTCACGACGTTATCAGAGAACTCTCTTACTACGAGGGAACCAAAGCAATTGACCTTGGCTTCGTTGGTTCCTGTATGGCTCACAAAGGCGACTTTAAGATCGTTTCGAGGATGCTGAAAAATCTCGAGGAAACCCAAGGCGAAGTGAAATTCAACGCCCCTCTAGTCGTCACCG
This sequence comes from Akkermansiaceae bacterium, assembly GCA_029242935.1. Lineage (GTDB taxonomy): Bacteria > Verrucomicrobiota > Verrucomicrobiia > Verrucomicrobiales > Akkermansiaceae > SW10. The sequence continues at coordinate 23,639 of JAQWSX010000200.1, read as the reverse complement.
CCCCGACCTATAATATTATCGATGAACTTAAGGCCGAAGGGGACTGGGATATGCTCCAAAAATACTCCGGCTTTGAGTTCAACGACAACGCTCCCAAAGGTGCCGCCCGAACTGAATACGAGAATATGATGTATCTCGAACGCCCCGGCTGCAACCTCTGCATGGGCAACCAAGAAAAGGCAGAAAAAGGTGACACTGTCATGGCAACCTCAACACGTCTCTTCCAAGGCCGTGTCGTGGAAGACTCGGATCGCAAAAAAGGGGAATCACTCCTCTCATCCACCCCAGTTGTTGTGCTTTCGGCCATTCTAGGAAGAACTCCTACGATGGAAGAATATAAAACAGCCGTCCAAGGCATTCCACTCACTACCTTCGCCCCACCCGTGGAAGCGATGAGCGCCTAAGCAAGTCGGCAATTGTCAGCCTGATTGATACAGGCAAAGTTTCGAAAAGGAGCGCCCGCAATGGGCTCTGCTTTTTTTAGAAGTTAATCTCCCATGCTCTTCTCAGCACGATAACTCTCCGGATAATACGTTAACCACTTTGGTAGGGTCCGAAATGCCACTGGAGCCACTTTCTCCAAAATCTTCATCCGACCTCGGCTCCAACCCGTCGACTCCAGCCCCAGTCTTTCACGGATCGTCGCCGGCACCGTCTCAATCGGTAAAAAATCTCCCGCCTTCCCGAGCATCCGGTCCCGCCACGGCTTCTGCGGCGACACCACCGCCGCCGCCACCTCCGCACAGAGCGGATGACTCCCTAGCAGGTCACCCGATAGCATCTCTTCGTAATACTCTACAAATTCGATGTAGCCCTGCGGCCCCACTTCCTCCCCAAGACCAAAATAAGTCCCAAACCTCCGGAAATCCCGGTAGAAATTCTCCCTTCGCTCCCTCGAAAGCGGCTCCCACACAAATTCATATCCCTTGATCGAGGCATCGATCAAGGTCGCCAAAACCCACATCAACAAATCCGACTCAAAGGCCGAATACTTTCGCGGCCCAGCCATCCCATCCGAAATCGCCCCGTTCACCCCTCCGTGCACCACCTTTAAACGAGCACGCATTTCCTCCGCCGCCTCCTTCGTCCCGAAGGCAATCCGGTTCACCGTCGAAAGCGTTCGGCGCAGCCGCCCCAGGGCATCCTCTCGAAAATCTGAATGGTCCGCCACCCCCTGAGCCACTCGCGGATGCGCCACTTGCAACAAAACTGCCGCCGGTCCAAACAACAAACCATTCGCATACCGATTCACCCGCCAGAGCTCACTGTCGGGTGAAAAAGCAAAATCATCTGCTGTCAACGCACTATCCACAACTCAAACAATAGCCAACTCACTTCCTTGGCAAACCAAGAACCGCTTGTAATGACCGATCACTAGCTACGGCGAAACGAGCTAGGCATCCTTGTTAAGCTCGTTCAGTAACTTTCGCCAAGCTTTCATCGAAGCGGTGAGATTCGCTCTAGGATCGCCTTTGATGGCATAACACTGGAGTCCCACCGGGCCTTTAAAATTCATCTTCTTGAGAGCCTTGAAAAGGCGGGTTTGTGGAAAGTCACCCTGATCAAGAGTCTGGATTAACTGCCCCCAGTCCTTTCCATCTATATCGGCTCCGCAAGTGCTCACCGCAAACAAGCGGTGACCTGCCACTGTCAGAACCTTCTCGAGATCCTTAGCCTTCTCATTCTTTAAAAAGTGACACAAATTAAACATCACACCCAAATTTGGATGATCAATCTTTCCGATTAAACTCATCGCCTCCGGCATTCTGGCCACCGCGTTTCCAGCGTGGGGATACAAGGCCACTTTGATCTTCAGGCTCTCTGCCATCGTCGCAGTTCGTCGAATCGACTCAACCACCTCCGGAGTGATCGTCTTCACGGTCAGTTCAATCATCCCACCCCGATTGGCCAAACCCTTAACCGCCTCCTCTTTGATAGGATCTTTCGTCGCCGACAGATAAACACTGAGCACCCGCACACCCGATTTTTCATATGCCGCGACTCTCTCCTCAAGCTTCTTCCCCGTCCTATTGGCATAGACCTGACTGATTCCCGCGTAACCAGTTTCTTTAAAAAATTCGGCCTCCTCCTCAAAGGAAAGCTTCGGCGTTCCGTTGAAGAAGGCATAAAGATCCGGCAAAAATTCCTCCTCCGCGACCGAGAAACTGCAAACCGACAGCAAGGCCGCGAAAATGAGGAGGAAAACTTTCATCCAAATCAGAACGAACCATGACCATCGCTTCTATCAGGAGCGCACTGACTCGTTCCTAACCTTTCATCAAATGAACCTACGACCCTACCTTAAAACAGCAGGAAGATCTTATTTTCGGCGCAGCACCTCGGACGGATCACGCAAGACAATTTTGGAGAAATCCGGCTGCTCCGTTTTAAATTTCTCTAGGACCGACGCCTCAAACTGTTCGCACATCGGGTGCCCCCCTTCCAAGAATTCGGCGAAGCCACGAACCCCTCCGCAGCCTTCCGGTGGCCCGTGTCCTTCGCCTCCGTGAAGGTGAGCGTTCCTTTTTTTCGAGGTGCCTTTTATTCCTGCCTGCACAAAATCCTCAATGATTACCCTGTGACGCCAGTTGTCTTCAAAATCATAAAGATAGATAAACTCCAAAACGTTCTCACGGAAGAGATCAAGAATCCCGTTTTCGATTTCACAGTAGTCATCGCCTAGGGGTTCGTCTTCGCGACCGAGACTAAAGGTCAGTTCGCGACGACCATCCTCCCAGACCTCAAAGCGGTGGAGATGCGAGTTTTGCCATCCAAAAGAATCCTGAATGGCGCAATGAAGATGGAAATAGGCGCAGTCGGCGGGAAGACTGAAGCGGCGCCAAACCAACGGCTTGGTCTGAGGTAACTCGATCCTGAAAATTAAGCGCGCGGGACTTTTTAGTTTGAGATTTGCGAGCTCCGCCTCCGCCTCCTTGAGCATGGTGTCGAGAGTTCCTCCCTCGGTGATCTTCCCGGCAAAATCTCGAATCAACTCTTCTCCCCCGGGAGTGGCCAGAACCTGCTCAACGAAGGCGTTGATCTCTTCCTCCGGCGCATTTTCGTCGGGCATGCTGTCGAGGAGATCATCAAGCGACTTGGTCATACGCCGAGGCTACCGCACACCCTCATTTTTTTACAGAGTTTTGGAGTCCGGCACTTTATGAGTTAGGAGTGCGAGGTCATTTAAGCGAAGTTTTCCGATTGGGTTGGGGCGGAGCGAAATCGAATCTTCTACCCGGCGCGGTGCTCTGGGTTGTCGGATTGGGCCTGGTGATTTCCTACTATCAAATCGATACGGTCGCAGAGGTTCTCGATCAGCTCGGAGATTTCAAACTAAAATATTCACCCTGGTTCGCCGTCCTTTCGACGGCGCTTTTCGGCAGCCTCATCCCGTGGTTGGTGCAAACTTTGTTTTTAAAAGGAGGCGAGAAACAACCTTTCCGCCATGTGCCGTGGCTCCTTCTTTTCTGGGGATTCCACGGATGGCAGGTGGACTGGCTTTATCGGATTCAGGCGGGACTCTTTGGCAACGAAATCGATTTTCAGACGATTCTGAAAAAGACCCTAGTTGATGAATTTGTCTGGGTCCCTTTCTTCGCGGTCTGGCAATTGGTGTTGGGATATCTGATTATCGAAAAAGACGGGTCAGTGGAGGAATTTCGAGCAGCCCTCAAGCAAAAACCCTTTCTGGATCGGGTCATTCCACTCATGATTGCAAACTGGGTGGTTTGGATTCCGGCAGTATCGCTCATCTACCTTTTCCCTCTCCCACTTCAACTCCCTTTAATGAATATCATCCTAGCCCTATGGTGCCTGATCCTCACTTTCTTTGCGAAAAACGCCTAATCTGCCAATGATGTAGCATTTTCAGGACATTGATGAAACCCTTCCATTTTATGGTTTCATTTAGCGGTCATTTTTTCGGTGACACCACAAAAAATCTTCACCACTCGGCCTTTTTCATAATCGATGATGATTGATTGTGTCAGAGAGCCGTGGTGAGCGGAATAAACGTTATTTCGGCTCAAAATCTCGATCTTTAAATATGCGAGAATTGTGAACGTATTTCTCGGCCCATCTTTTGATGTCCTGCTGATCTTTAAGATCAAGCGTCTTGACCACCCTAGCCGGGCTTCCCAGCACAAGTGATCCTTCGGGAATAATCGTTCCTCCAGTAACTAAGGCATTCGCACCGATGATGGAACGTGGCCCGATCACCGCTCCATCGAGAACGCAGGCCCCCATTCCCACAAGCACCTCGTCCTTCACTTCGCAAGCATGCAATATCGCTGAATGCCCCACGGTGACAAGTTCACCAACATAGCACCCAAAATCATCGGCAAGATGAATCACCGCATTATCCTGCACATTACTACGCGGCCCAATCGCGATCTCGTTAATATCTCCTCTGAGAGTCGCATTATACCAAATGCTGGATTCCTCACCCAATGAAACCCTGCCAACGAGGTCAGCACTCGCTGCGACGAAGGCAGATTCAGGGATTGCGGGCCAGATTTCGTGAAAAGGTTCGATCGCCATGGCCAGAACATAGAAAATGGCGAAAGTTTTCGCAAGAGAAGCGACGAAACCGCTGGCAATCTCCAGAAACTGTTCAATGATATGTCATTGAAATCAAATTGTAGAAAATTTCTGACAGAATGCAAAATTTCCTCATAGTCTCAGCATGCGTTGTGGTTGGCATTGCTTTGCGCTCGTGCAGGACTCTGATATTACGAAAGCTCGGCGCCCTAACCTTCTTAGTCGCCTCTTTTCTGACCTTCTGGCTGGCTTCTGGAAGTATTGCTGCCGGTCTCCTTGGAGCGGCCCTCTGGTTCCTCCTCCCATGGTTTGATTTGCTCACACGGATTCGGCTGATGCGGCTGCCGATTGAAAATCGCCTCAAATTGCGCACCCCTCCTTCTGAGGATCACTTTCCAAATGCCTCACGCTTAATCCATGAGATCGAGAAAGCAGAGTTCGATCACGTCACCGACAGCGGGTGGGATTGGGCGGGCATGCAGCAGTATTTCCGCTTCTTCTGGAATCCCGAGGCCAAAGCTATCGCAGCGGTTTGTCTCTGCGAGCACGACCAAGTTGCATTCGCCTTCGTGACCATTTCAGCCCGTGCTCCAGACGGCCGCAGCGTGCACACAACCAATTATCCATTTTCGCCTACCCTCAAGCACACCCCGGAAGCTCACTGGGACCACCTTCCCTGCGAACGCAATTGCTTTGAGGCAATTTACACGGATCACCAAAGACACCTCACCAAGCTAAAGATTCCTTCCAAAGAACTGCTCATGCCAGACCCAGAGGAGGTTTTAGATCAGGTCGAAGCCGAAATGAAACGCCAGATCGATCACAATCTCGACTGTGGCCTCATTAAGATGACCGGCGACGGACACTTCCAGTATTCAACGAAGGGACTTTTTTTCCTTTGGATTCAATCCGTGAAGGACATGATCCGGCTTTGTTGAGCCATGTCGATCAGCGAACTATTATCCACCACCAGCGAGACCCCGCTTGAGGGTTCTTTTTTTGCTCAGGTCCAGAAGTGCACCGAAAAGGAGACGAAAGGCGGCAAGCCCTATCTCGAGTGGGATCTTGCCGATGCCACCGGCGTCATCACGTTGAAGATCTGGAACAACCATCCCCAATTCCATTCTGCGACTGAAACGATTCCCGAAACCCTTCTTCAATTCTCCGGGCAGTGGACTCAAAACAAATACGGAGTCGATGGCAAAGGATGGAAATTCCGTGCTCTCACTAAAGACGAAAAAAGCGAATTCCTCGCCGGAGACACCGCGACCCGGGAAAGGCAAAATTCCGATTGGGCCGACATTGTCGCTTTCCTGTCCCAAATAACCGATCCACGACTTAAAGCCCTTTGCGATGAATTCGTAGAGCAATTTGAAGATCGCTTCCGGCGCACCGCCGCCGCCCGTAAAAACCACCACGCCCGGCGCGGAGGGTTAGTCGAACACGTGGCCCAAATGATGCGGAGCGCCTACGCTATTTGCGGAGTCTATCCCTATCTCAATCTCGACCTTATGATCGCCGGGGTGCTTTTCCATGATTGCGGCAAGCTCTGGGAAAACACATACCCTGAAGCCGGATTTAGCCAACTCCACCTCATGCACGGTGAGATGCTAGGCCACATTCCTCTTGGTCTTGAAGTGGTCAATAAGCTCTGGCGCGACCTCCCTTTGGAAAGCTGGCGTGAGATAGAACCTGCAAACGAAGACGTCCGGCTGCACCTGCTCCACTTGATCGCATCCCATCACGGTCAGTATGATTTTGGTTCTCCCACCCTGCCGCGCACCCCGGAAGCTTATGCCCTCCACTACGTCGACAACCTCGATGCAAAACTCGAGATGGTGAAAGATGCCTACGCCAGCGCCAACGAAACAGCGCCCGGAATTTTCGAGCGTAAATTCCCCCTCTCCGCTCCACTCGTCACCCCGCTTCCATCAGTTGCAAACGCCGAAGCAGACAAAGTCGATTTGAGTCCGCCTCCTTCTTCTGATGAGCTTTTCTGAGACTGATTTCCTGATCGGAATGCGGATCGCCAATTTGTCTGGTAAGAAGATAAGCTCGACGTGCCCGACAAAACAACCCAAGGGAAGAGCAACAAGACCCCACTCCCCTCAGCGAAAGAATTCTCACCGGGTTTTAATAGGGCATCATTAGGTATCTGCACAAACCCCGGGGCCCACAAAGAAGTGTCGCAAGCACGATTGTCATTCCCCGCAAACAATCATAGGCTACCTACTAATGACAATTTGGCTGACAGGATGCACCTCGGGATTGGGCAGGGCTCTTGTGCCTGAGTTTCTTCAAGCAGGCCACAATTTGGTTGGTTGCGGACGTAACGAAATTGCGCTCGAACATCTCAAAAACAAGTTTCCCGAAGGCCACTTTATTCCCTGTGATGTCGCCAGTGACCTCATGGTTTCCAACTTTTGCGACGAAGCCCTCGCAGCTGCCGGAGTTCCTAGCCTAGTCATTAATAACGCAGCCATTATCAATTCACCCGCCCCTCTTTGGGAAATTTCCCCTCAAGATTTTGATCAACTCACGGCCGTGAATATCAATGGTACCGCCAACATCATTCGCCATGCCTTACCGGTCATGCTAACTGAAGGAACAGGCATCATCGTCAATCTCTCATCCGGTTGGGGTAGGTCCACCTCCCCTGAGGTTGCCCCTTATTGCGCGAGCAAATGGGCAATTGAAGGGCTCACGCAATCGCTTTCCCAGGAATTGCCTCAAGGCATGGCCGCCGTCGCACTGAACCCGGGTATCATCGCAACCGATATGTTACGCAAGTGCATGGGTAAAGAAGCTGAAAGCTTCCCCACACCTGAGACTTGGGCCCTGACAGCCGCTCCTTTTCTGACCTCGCTCACGCCGGAGGACAACGGCCGGGCTTTAACCGCGCCATGATTCTCGAAACGCCAACCCACAAGATCTCATTTCCTCGTCGCCCTCTCCTGATGGGGATCGTCAATATCAACGACGACTCGTTCTCCGGGGATGGCACCCTCGACCCGAAAGAAGCGCTCGAACAAGCAAGAAAAAAAATCCAAGAAGGTGCTGACATTATCGATATCGGAGCCGAATCCGCACGCACCAATCGCGAGCCCATTTCAGTCGAAGAAGAAGTTTTTCGTCTGAGATCTTTTCTTGATCACTGGGTGCAACTCCGTGACGAAACAAAAGGCGCAGACGATGAACAAATTTCACCCGCTCTTCTTTCGGTAAATACCTGGAGACCCGAAGTAGTTGAACAGATTATTGGCCACGAAATCGATCTTCTGAACGACATGTCGGCTCTCCCAGATGACCGAAACGCAAGACTCTGCGCACAGCATGGTGTCCCTCTTCTTATCATGCATTCCGTGGGTCAACCCAAGGTATCCCACACTCACAAAGGTTGGAGCGATCTCATGGGGTCGATGATCCAATTTTTTGAGGAGAAGATCGAAACAGCCAAGTTGGCCGGTTTAAAATCGACACAAATCGTAATCGACCCGGGACTAGATTTCGCAAAGCAAAAAGATGATAACCTGCTCGTGCTTCGCGAGCTTAAAAAGATCGAAAATCTCGGCTGTCCGGTCCTTCTTCCCATTTCACGCAAGACGATCATCGGCGATGTCCTTAATCTTCCCGATCCCTGCGAACGTGACCCGGGCACCGTCGCTCTTCTCACCCAGGGTGTCCTCAAAGGCGCTCATATTTTTCGCGTTCACAATGTCAGAGCGTGTTGGGAAACTTTAAAAGTCATCTCACCATTCCCCCCAAAGTTGCGTATCATTCTGAATCTTGCCATCTCGGCCGACGGTAAAATTTCCACAACCAGAAATTCCCCGGCCCATTTCACTTCAAAAGCAGATCTTGAACGACTACTTGAAATCAGAAAACAGGCAGACGCCATTCTTGTGGGACGCACCACTTTGGAAGCCGATCAAATGACCATGACAACCGAAGGCAGCAAACCATGGCGATGCGTTATTTCCAAGGAAGGGAATTTTGATGAAAACCACCCCTTCTTTCACACAGACGGAGGACCTCGCCACCTCGTCATTTCGAGTGATGCCAAAACGCCCGAGCTTCCCGCCACGATTCACCGGACCGATCTTAGCGGTTTCCTCAAAAAGCTGAGAAACAATCCCGATATCACCACCCTTCTTTGTGAAGGAGGAGGTAGCCTTGCGAGGCAACTCTTTGAGCTCGATTTAATTGACGAGATCAATCTAACTTGGGCTCCCCACACTCTTTTTGGAGGGGAAGATGCTCCAACCATTACGGGGCTCCCTGGCGATTTCCTTCCCTCATCACGGCACTACGAACTAGCCAAGATGACAATCCAGCAGAATAACGAGGTATTTTTGACATATTATAAATCGCAGCTTGAATCCTAATCACAGTGGGAGACATTATAGGGCTCTATTTGAAACGCTGAAATGCCTCGACGACGACGCCGCATCACTCTCACGATACTCCTTTTGGTATTCGCTTACATTGGTGCACAGCTTTGGGATATCCATCGTGTTGGACATCTCAGCCGTGACCGCAATACGGATTGTATCATTGTTCTGGGGGCTGCAGCTTGGCATGACAAACCTTCACCCGTCCTCAAGGAACGACTCAATCATGCCATTGAACTCTACAAAAACAAAAAGGCCAAATTCATTATCCTTACAGGTGGATATGGCAAAGGCGCCAAACATGCAGAGTCCGAAGTTGGATCAGACTATTGTGTTCGAATGGGGGTTCCCGAAGGAGCTCTACGTGTTGAAACAGAATCGAGTAACACTCTCGACAACTTGCGTGAAGCGAAAAAGATCATGAGTACCGAGCAGTGGAACTCCGCCCTTCTTGTCAGTGATCCCTGGCACCTCAAACGGGCGCGCCGTATGGCAACCGACTTGAACCTTCCCGTTTTTGTTTCCGCCACCACTTCTTCTAAATTCAAATCGCTGAAAGCAAAATCCAAGTTTCTTTTAGCGGAGTTTCTGCTCTACCATAGCTATCTTTTTACCGGAGAGTAATCTTAGGAGAGTTTCCGATGAAGCCACGAAAATGGCAAGACGCCTGCGACAGCGGCCGAACTCAAAACCTTTCGCCCCATCTTATGCGTGAGACATCGATGGAGTTGGAGCGCGAGCCTAACTCTCTTTTGAAATCGTTTGTCGAGTGAACCTCTTACCCCCTCAATCACCTCCTCCCATGTCCCGACACCCTCGCAGTAATTCAAGAGATATGGGAGCGCACATTCCGCTGATTCAAACGCCATTGACATCCCATTCCCGGTAAATGGAGGAATCATTCGCTCGGCATCTCCCAACGTGCAGAAACGGCCCGGCACACGCTGCCCGCCCAACTGAAAACCACTAATTCCGGTGAGAGAAACAGGGTCCATCCGCGCACATTCAAGCCGATCAGCAAGGGCACCGAGCCCGCATTTTTGCAGGGCATCCACGATTGGATTGACTCCCTTGGTCCTTGGCCCTTTTTTGAAAAGTCCGCAAACATTGACCTTGTTCCCATCCGACGTGATCGGGGTGAGACCAACATAAGTCCCCACTCCGATATGCATTTCGAGAAAACCGTTTAGATCAACGCCCTCAAAATGAGCCTTAAGGCCAAGAAGTTGGCTCTTCTTCTCGAGGTGACGACCAGCGGTCCACACCAAACCTTCTCTGGACTCGGGCCGAACACGATCTTTCGTCAGCAACCTACCTCCAATATCTTCGAATCGAATTCGCAATCGTTCATCCATCTCCCAACGGGACATCCCCAAAGCGGGCCGGGTGAGCCTAGCTTCTAAGATCTGCTTCGGCCCCATCCACCATCGGGTAGAGTGGTGACGAAGCGCGTCGTGAAAAATATCGGCAATCCCAAGATGTATGAGAGTGTCCTCAGTCACCCCGTTAATGAACTCACCACAGACACGATGACGGGGATAGGTGCTCGCCTCACGAACCATGACCGGCACCCCTCGCTCTCTTAATGCAATACCAAGGGAGAGCCCAGCAAGGCCACCTCCCGCAATTTCGATCGTCTTCATTTTCGCCAAGCTAGCACACGAAGTCCCCCTAGCAATGAGACCTCCTCTTTCCATTCCCACTCATTTCCCAAGTCCAAAAGTTCGCGCAATTCCCCATTCCGGAATCCCGCACGAATACTCACCATCATATCGTGTTTGGTGACATGGTTGATGAGCGGCCAAAGCACATATCCTTCGGCAAGCGAAATCCGGCTGCGCCAAGGTTCAACGGCAATCAAGGAACGGCGCTCTCGAATCAATTTTCCAAGTTGAGCCAATTGATCGTTTTCAAAATGATGGAGAATAAGATTCGCGACGACGGTTTCACCTTCCACTCCGGGAAGACTTTGAAAGAGATCACCCGCCAACCATGGAATCTCAAGACCATCTGGTCGCTCTTGAAAATCCAGCCCGATCACCTGCCCTCGCTCCGCGAGTTTTCGGGTTAATGCCCCCTCTCCCGCACCAAGTTCGATCACCCCGCCATGATAATCCTGCTGTAAAATCCATCGTTCGTTGCCCATGAGAAAATTGATGAGCCGGAGGTCGCGACGACTTCTCAATGCCTCTGGATCGTCTCCTGGGAGCGAATCGAGAATTTCAGGAACAATCTGCCTCTTCACCACTCTGTGATAAGCTCCCATTCGCGATGGTCAAGCAGACGCCAAGTCTTTAAGGTTGCGCACATGTCAACTGCAGCTGAAAAAGCTTCCGTCCTCATCAGGGCCCTACCCTATCTCCAGCGCTTCCGGGGAAAGACTTTCCTGATCAAAATGGGAGGCTCCGCCATGGATGACCCGGAATTGGTTCGCGAGGTGATGCGTGACATCGTTTTCCTTGAGGTTGCGGGAATCAAGCCGGTGATTGTCCACGGCGGCGGAAAGGCGATCTCCGCAGCGATGAAAGAGTCTGGCCTCGAAGCACAGTTTATCGGCGGTTTTCGTATCACGACTCCAGAAGCTATTGAAATTGTAGACCAAACGCTCCACAGTGAAATCAATCAAGAACTAGTCGAAACTATCAACGAGTTCGGAGGGCGTGCAACCTCAATACACGGCACCTCAGTTTTCCAAGCCACCCAACTCACAGGAAAGAATGAATCCGGCGAGGAAATCGATATCGGCCGGGTAGGACAAGTGGATCACTGCCTCACCGAAGACGTGCTTTATGCCCTTTCCACCGGACTGGTACCGGTCGTCTCCCCACTTGGCCGACACAAGGAAAGTGGCGAAACACACAACATCAATGCAGATCTTGCCGCTGCGGCCCTCGCCTGTGCTCTGAAGCCCGCCAAGCTAGTTTATCTCTCTGATGTCCCCGGCCTCCTGAGCGACCCGGCGGACCCATCATCGCTCATCGAATCGGTTAGTGGAGACGAGGCGAGGAGGCTCATAGAAGACGGTACGATCTCCGGCGGAATGATCCCAAAAATCACTTCGGCCCTAGAAGCTTTGAAAAGCGGCGTTGAAAAGGTTCACTTCATCGACGGAAGGATGCCTCACACTCTTTTACTAGAGATTTTCACCAAATCCGGAATAGGGACCGAAATCCGTTAAAATTCAATATTGCTAATCTCACACGAGGTTTTTGGTGCCCATCGAGAATTGACCACCATTGAATCGCTGTTCCGCAAGAAAAGTGCGCTATTGAAGATCCGTGCGGGAGATTTTGCAAGAAACCTCCCCTACCCCCTTCAATGACTCAGACCGCAAGTTCACCAGGAGAGAGTCGCTCCTGCATAGACCGCCCTTCCCGGTCCTTCGATTCCAGTCCTTTCTCCAAAAGTATCCGGAAACAATTGGTAATCTTGATCAAATACATTCTCGATCCGGATATGGAGTGACACAAAATCGGTCATTTGATAACGACCGTATATTCTGCTCAAAGTACGAGAATCAGTTTTTTGATTCCCCGGAACCAAATAAGCCGCCTCATCAGCATAGGAAATCCCTCCTCCAATCAACCAGTTGTCCTTATTGTAGCTCAAATCAAAGGAAACAAGCTGGTTTGGAAGATCAATCACCTCTTCATCAAACTGAGAGGTGAACGCCATGCGATAACTCAAAGGATTGGAACCCAACTTTCCGCTGGCCGAAATCTCCAAACCACTGACCGATGACATCCCCGCCTGATTAACGCGCTGGGATGTCCCAGCAGCCGGAAAGCTCGTAACAATCGCGTCTTCTAATGCTTGTTGGTAATAGGTCGCGGAAATTTCATGATCACCCAGTTGTTGGGTAACGCCCGTTTCCCACCCGAGGATCTGCTCGGATTGAAGATCTGGATTCGCCAACTGGTTAGAAAAAATGGAGGGGAAAAACTCAGAATCCAATAAACTTGGATTACGATAAGCTTCGCTTGCTCGGGCGTGAAATCGCGTCCCTGATTCAGAAAGGGTATATGTCGCCCCAACATTCCACGCGAAATCACCATCAAATTCAATATTCTCATCATATCTTCCTCCAGCCTCCAGAAGAAGTGGTTCAACCGGTCGATAATAGAAATTGACATAAGCCCCTAAGATTCTTTCGTCGACACTCCGGTCACTTGAGTTTTCAAAGCTGCTTATTGAGCTCTCGAGTCCGCCAACCACAGTTATCGCTTCACCAAAAACAAACTCATTACTCCAGTTGATGGTCCATCGTTCCTGTTCTGTCCCGTAAAGACTTGCGTCAAAATCCCCTCGATAATTCTCGTAATAAACACCCGTAGTCAGGAGTGATTTCCAAACGGGATTAGGGTGGTAGGAGAGATTTGCCGCCAGTAAGCCTGTCTCGGTTTCAATCTCCGAATTCGAGACACCAAAAATATTGGAAGCCCGGGTTCTTAGAAAGTTATCAGTCCCGCGATAGCTTACTTTTAAGCGAAGATCATCATCCAGCTGCCATTCCAGCGCTAAATTCATATAAGTCTGATCATAATCATGAAGCGAAAGAGCCTCATAGGTATCATTCCCGGAGAATTGAGAGCCCACCTCGATGCCATAAGAAAAGTTCTCGAGCTGTCCGAGCGAACTCCACGCGGCCCGAAATGTCTCGAAGCTGCCACCCTCGCCAAACAACTGGTGCTTGGGATCTCCAAAGCCCACCGAGGTTTCATAGCCGATCACCCCTCCCCCAGCACCTGTTCCATAAAGAACACTTTGCGGGCCACGCAGGACTTCAATGCTTGTGATCTGCCCCAGCTGTCCGTTTCCGAGAAAATTCCCTAAAGAATTGGAGCTATCGGAAACCCGGACTCCATCCACCATAATTTGCTGGTATCGACTCGGAAGACCACGAATGATCGCTGATCCGGTATTACCCATTAACCCGGCAGTCGAAAGCACCTGCGTTCCCGGAATCAAATCAAGGGATTCCAGCAATCGATGTCGTTGCATCCTTGCCAACTCATCGCCAGTGATGATGCCCACCGATGAAGCGTTTTCATCACTGGATGATTCAATCCTTCGTGCAAGCACCGTTAATGGATCCAGTTCCTCGATTTTTTGGCCGGATGATATTCCTACGCCAAAAAATCCCGTCAGCCCAATTAGGCCGATTTTTTCTATGTTCATTTACTGTTTCGAGACGGAAACCTGAACTCCGCAGGTTCCTTGTTGTCCAAAGACTTCAGGCTGGCGATCTGGCTCGCTCAATTCCTTGAAAAAATGAGCTTACAGTGGCGGGACCGCTCCGGAATACGTCGAAATCGACTTCACCGGATTCCCCATCAATTTCCTGCCCGTGCGACGGGCTTCCCAAAATCACCGACAAAGCAACTTGCCGGCAACTGGAAGATAAACTCACAGTTCACCTTGTGAAAGTTAAAATGACGGTAATGCTTAATCTCGATGATTGCGCCATCACCTAGATGAACATCCCCCTCGACTCTAAGCACCAACTGAGAATCTTGGACTCATTGAAGCACCTTTACCCAAAGCAATTTTTTGCGTTTTCTTTGGATGACAGATCGACAAAGACCCACACGTGGTTTACCTTCTTGATCAAAGCAAATTCCTAAAATTGCGATCATCTCCAAAAAGACTTTCTGCCTCTATGAGCCTGCGCACCTGCATCATCCCCTGTTCCTTTTTCGTGATTGTTGGCATGGCCAGCTGTTCCAAATCTAGAACTACCTATAATCCAGAAATGGGGCCGTTTGATGAAGACGGAAACTACATTGAAGCGTGGGCGGACAATCCTCCCAAACCGGGGCTAGTATTTAACAGACGAGATCCGAAACCGGAGCCTAGAATCGCGAGTATTCCAAAACCGGTTTACAAGCCTAACCCTGCTCCCGCCTCAAGGCCGAAGCCTAAACCTGTGGTGGTTAAACCCAAAAGAATCAGACACTTGGTCAAAAAAGGAGACACTCTCTGGGGGTTAGCCCGAAAATACGGAACAACCATCTCGAAGATCAAAAAAGCCAATGGACTCAGGGGCGACGTCATCCGGGCAGGGAAAACCTATCTGATTCCAAAATAGCACCTCATTCCTGAAAATTACAGGTCGTGGAACCACGTATAGTGAGGAAAAGATGAAAGTCCTTTCCTTATCCGTCTGCTTTTTTTTGTTCGCATATAGTGCGTGTGCGCAAGACGACCCTGAACTCACCGGGCCAGGTCTTGAAATTGGACTAATTTCAGGAACAACTGGAGTAGCACCTGGAAATCCCCTGACACTTGGCCTGCACATCCACCACCTTCCCGGTTTTCACACCTATTGGAAAAGCCCCGGGATTG
Organism: Akkermansiaceae bacterium; assembly: GCA_029242935.1. Lineage (GTDB taxonomy): Bacteria > Verrucomicrobiota > Verrucomicrobiia > Verrucomicrobiales > Akkermansiaceae > SW10. Next base: position 8,364 of record JAQWSX010000200.1, on the reverse strand, counting down.
TTGGCATGGCCACTTCAATCGAATGGGCACTTCCCGAAGGATTTACCGTTTCCGAAATCCGTTGGCCCTATCCGCAGAACACCTTTATGGCCAAATACCCCTGCCATGGATACGAGCGGGACGTGACGCTTGTTGTCGAGATCACACCACCGGACGAAATCGCGGCCAAGGAGGTAAGCTTTAAAGCCAAATCCGCGTGGATGTGCTGCGCCAAAGGCTGCTTCCCAGGCTTTAAAACCTTCGAGCTGACCCTCCCAGTGACCGACAATCCCAAGCCTATTCCCTCCGCCAAGGCCCATCTATCGAAGGCAATCAGAGAACTCCCCTCAAAAAATCACGACATTAAAGGCATCCTCAAAAGCAGACCGGACAAAAAAATGATCACGCTCAGCTTCCAGGGTGATTTTAAGAGACCGCTTGAAGAGGCTTATTTCTTTTCCAGTGACGGCCAAATCTCTTCCGACCAAAAACAAAACTTCGTAGAAGAAAAAGATGGATCAATCACTCTTGAAATAGCGCGATCTGAATTCTCTCCTGAAGGTAAAACCACAATACCGGGAGTTTTGAAAATCGGGGGGTGCTATCTTGAAATCGAGGCCAAACCCAAACCCTAGCAAGGTTGCTTCCTTCGAAAAGAAGGTCATCCGTTCTCCCCGAATTGCATAGTAATTAAACCAAGGGATTGTACTAGAAAAAAAACTAGCAACACCGTATCTTGGCCGGCGCTCTGACTCGTTTCTACATTTCGAGAGTGTTCAACTTTCAGCTCTTAGAGTCACAGATCGACCGTGAGCATGCAAACCTTCCATTTTGGCGAAATGTTCGACCACCTTCTGTGATTTACAAACCGCCTTCTGGTCCATCCGAACCACGCTCGCTCGCCGCTGAAATTGATCGGCCCGCAAACCGGAAAACGAGCGTCCCGACCCCTCGGTAGGCAAGGTGTGACTCGGCCCAGCCAAGAAATCACCAACGGCAACCGCCGAGTAATTACCGACATAAATTGCACCTGCTGTGCGAACTTCATTCAGCCATTTGTCTTCATCCTTTGCCACCAAAATCAAGTGCTCTGGCGCCCAATCATTCACAATCGAAATTGATTCTCTCATCGACTTTGTCAGCAAAAGAAAGCCCGCCTTTTTTAAAGACTTAGTCGCAATCTCTCGGCGTGGCGTTTCACTTAGCTGGACCTCCAGCTCCCTCTGAATTTCTCTAAACAGCTTTTTAGAATGCGTGACCACTCCAACGACAGAATCAGGTCCATGTTCTGCTTGAGCCAGAAGATCCGACGCCAAGAAGCGCGCATTTCCAGTCGCGTCTGAGGCAATCAAAACCTCGCTCGGTCCGGGAAGAAGATCGATCGAAACCGCTCCCACCATCTGACGCTTCGCTTCCACCACAAAACTATTGCCCGGCCCGAAGATCTTATCGACCGGCGCGATCGACTTGGTTCCCAGCGAAAGCGCGGCAATTCCGTGAGCACCACCGGCTTTGTAAATCTCGGTCGCGCCTGCCGCTTCGAGCGCGTATAATAAGTCGGGGTTTACCGATCCATCCCTCCTTGGTGGTGTCGCCGCCACAATTTCAGGAACACCTGCCGCTTGCGCAAATCCCGCCGTCATGAGGGAGGTCGAAACGAGAGGCGCTTTACCGCCTGGAACATAAACTCCCACGCGATCAAAAGGCACAAATCGCTCACCCACTTCCACCCCTTGGGGATTCTTTGCCTTCCAGTTCTTACGAAGACTCTTAGCCGCAAACGCATGGATGTTTCTCAACGAAGATTTGATGGCGTCTTTCGTTTCTCGGCTCACCGAATCACGCGCGATTGCCAATTCGGCGTCGGTTACTCTCAACGACTTCGCGGTGAGATTCGCTCCATCAAATTTCATCGCAAAAGCGATCAAGGCACGATCTCCCTTCTTTGCCACTTCAGAAACAATTCCGGCCACCGTGTCCGAAACAGCATCGCTTGGGATCGCTCGGCGATACAGTTTTTTGACGAACGCAGGGTAGACTTTGTCCTCGTGGGTAAGAATTTTCATGGTCACTACTAAGGTTTGATAAACAAAAGAACAAGCCGCTGGGTCAACCGTTTAGCTTCTCGAGGCTCTTAGCCAGAAATTGCCCGTCTTTGCGGAAAAGCTTTCCGTCAAAGTAAATCTCGCCGCCACCGTAGTCCTTACGCTGAATATTGACCATGTCCCAATGCACTGTCGAGCGATTGCCATTATCAGCTTCCTCGTATGCCTGACCAGGCGTGAAATGAAAGCTTCCAGCAATCTTTTCATCGAAAAGGATATCGCGCATAGGCTCACGAACTATTGGATGGAAACCAATCGCGAACTCACCAATATAGCGGGCCCCCAGATCACTATCGAGAATCTTGTTCAACTCACGGGTCATACCACCATCGGCCTCGGCCTTTACGATCTTGCCTTTTTCAAAAGTCAGCTTGATACCGTCAAAACTGATTCCGCGGTAGATCGTCGGGGCATTGTAATAAATCACCCCTTCAACCGAATCCTTGATCGGGGCCGTGAAAACCTCACCATCTGGAATATTGTTCTGCCCCCCGCAAGCAATCGCCGACATATTCTTGATCGAAAAACGAAGGTCGGTTCCGTTTCCAACAATGTGGACATCATTGGCTTTCTCCATGAATCGTTTCAAGGAATTCATCGCAGGGAGGTAGCTCTTATAATCGAGTAGGCAGGCATCAAAATAGAAATCCTCGAACGCTTCCGTACTCATGCCCGCCTGCTGCGCCATTGCAGGATGAGGCCAGCGTAAGACACACCATTTCGTTTTTTTCACCCGATGATCCAAAACCTTGCGAAGATACTTCATCGCAGTGCCCATCTTCTTGGCGGGGACATCGCTAGTTTCGGTAATATTATGAGATCCGCGAATCGCAATATAAGCATCCATGTCCTTCATCTCATTGAGGAGATGCCTAGAAGTCGCCTGATATTGATCATCGGTTGCACTCATAAGCATCTCACGGCTCAGACGATTGGATCCTAGTCGCAGAAACGGGACTCCCTTTCGCAATCGAACTTCGCGAATCAAAGCCACCGCCATATCTTCAGGCGTATCGACGAGATCGAGGAGGATCTTCTCACCCTTCTTCAGAGCGGTGGAATAGCGAACGAGTTGCTGCGCGAGCTGGATATACCTTGGGTCCATAGCTGAAACAAACCGTGCCACGGAGACTTGGACAATCAGAAAAAGCGCGGTTAGCTAAAATCGCCATTCCAAATCGATTAGTGATTTAGCTGACGCCACTCCTCAAAGGACTGTCCACTTGGGTTGTCCGAATCTGGAAGATGGGAATTAGCGTCGAGCTTTCGGCCGAGTTCCGAATCATCAAAAGCAGCCCCACCGGCGCGACGGCTGGTTCCGGATTCACAGGAAACTAGGGTAGAAAACACAAGGGTAGAGATCGCAAAAATAAAAGTGATTTTCATAACGCAACTAAGCCTTCATTCCGGCCCTTCGCAAGAACCGAGAATAAATCTAACAAAAGAAAGCAATCAACACCTATTTCGCCCCTTCGAGCATCCGCACGGCCGCTTTGGAAAGAGCTCTCTCGAGCTCCTCCGGCATCCCATAGTCGGGAAGTTCTTTAATAAAAACTGCCCAATCGCGCTTCATCCCAGATCCAAGATAGGCATTCAAACGGGTCGCCACCGTAGAATCGGCCAATTCCTTTTCCGTCTTGTAGGACTTGGTCAAAATATCCCGAATTTCCCCAAATCGAGTCAGGTAATATTTTTGGTGGTAGCCTTCGGCGTAAGTGAACCTTCCAACATTAGCGATTGTTGTTTGCACCTCGTCGACCTCTAGCCCCTGCTCTACCGCGGCCTCAGCCCGAGAATTCTCGGCTGCTATTTTCTGTCCCTCGTTGTGATAAAAAACAGCATTCATATACTGCCGCGACGTATTAATTTGGTCACACCGATGAGCGGACCAAAAGATCTCCAGAAGGTCTTCGTATTTCAAAACCTTGGGATCGTAATCAATGGAAATCACCTCGGTATGTTTTCCTAGACTGTAATATGTAGGATCCGCCTTTTCGCCGCCGGCATAACCAACGCGTGTGCGGAGAACACCTTTGAGACTTCCGAACTCGGAGTCAGGCCCCCAAAATCATCCTAACCCAAAGGTCGCAGTCTCAAATTTAATTTTCGATGTCTTAGCATCAAGGGGAAGAGTGACAGCCGAAACCTTGCCATCAGCTTTGGGGAGTGTTTCTGCAAGTCCTGACATTACAGCCCAACTTGCGACCGCTCCAAGAATGATCAATCGAATTTTCATATTGCTAAAGGGAGTTTGACACAGAAAAAGATTTATTCCAGCTCAACCGTCACACCAGATTTTCCTTTGCATGAAAGCCAATTCCAACGAAATCTTGCCTAGCGGAATGGCCGAACCACAAAACATCTCCGAATTCGCCGAACGCGTGCTGATGTCCACTTCGCTGGGGGACAAACTCACCCACGCTCCGGTCTCTTTGACTCTTGATCCACCCAAACGAGGCAGTTTCACCGCCCCCTCTCTTCCTGGTCGTCCCAATCACCTCAAACCGAGAGCGAATGACGGAAAATCGCCTTTTCCCTCAGCTGATCAAATCCACGATGAAGAACAACGCGGTATTCTGCTCCACTTTTTCGCCAACCACGAGCTCCTTGCCGTCGAGCTCATGGCGCTCGCCTTACTCAAATTCCCAGACGCGCCCGATTCCTTCCGCAAAGGCGTCCTACGAACCTTGCAAGAAGAACAAAACCATACCCTTTGGTATCTCGAGCGGATGAAGGACTGCGGGCTCAAATTTGGAGACTACCATCTCAGCCCCATGATCTGGTCGCATATTTCCTCCATGGAAAGTCCACTCGATTACGTCTCGCGCCTCTCGCTTACCTTCGAGCAAGCCAATCTCGACTACGCGAAGCACTACTCTCAAGTCCTCGCTCGAGCCGGTGACCAAAAGTCCGCTGACCTTCTCACCAAAATCTACAGGGACGAAATTGCCCACGTCGGCTACGGTCTCAAATGGTTGCGGCGCTGGAAGCAAAAGGCCCAATCCGATTGGGACGCTTGGCACAAGCAACTCCACTTCCCTCTCTCCCCCATCCGCGCCAAGGGCCTGGCACCCTTTAACGAAGAAGGCCGCCGCGAAGCTGGAATGGACGAGCATTTCATCGCCTCGATCAGACGCTACCAAGCCTCCCGCGGTCGCAGCCCCGACCTTTACTGGTTCAATCCAGACGTTGAACTCGCTGCCAAAACCCAAAACTGGACTCCGCCCCAACGCCTCGAGAGGCTCGCCGCCGACCTTGAATATGCCTTCGCCCTCGCCGCCCCCTCCTCAGACGACCTAGTCCTCCTCCGAAGCCAACCCAGCGACCAACACCGTGAGGCCCTCGCTCGCCACGGCCTCACCTTCCCCGAAGTCGCACCTCTTTCTGAATTAAATCACATCCGCAAGAATCGTAAAATAAGACAAGAGCAACCTTGGGGAACTCCGAACCCCACTCTCCTCTCAAAAAACCTAGGCCTCGAACTCCGCGGCCTACTCGACGATTCGGTCTCCGCCCAAATCTGCTGCAACTCAAAGGAAATCGAGGCCTTCATTGAAGTAAACCCACACACCAACTGGCTTGCGAAACCTCTTCTCGGTTCAGCAGGCCGCGGCCTCCTCAGATTCCCCTCTGACCAGATACCCTTGATCAAAGAGGCCCACCTCATCGAGCCTTGGCTAAACAAAGAGCAGGAATTTTCTCTCCTCTACCAATCAAATCCAATCGACCAAGGCGGCCTGCGTTTTTTAGGCATCTGCCACCAAGAGGTCAGCAATACTGGACAATGGATTTCCTCGACCTCGGTCCCCAAACCCGCCAATGGCCTTTCTACAGAATGCGCCCGCCTCGTCGCCAACGAAATCCTTCCCGCCTCAAAAAAAGAGATTCAAAGCACTCTCCTCCAGCTCCTCGAATCTCACGATTACCACGGCCCGGTCTGTATCGATTCATTCCTCCACCTTACCTCGGAAGGCCTAGAGTGGCATCAAGTCATCGAAATAAAATCTCGTTGGTCGATGGGAAGACTCGCTCACAATTTACGCCTCAAACTTTGCCCAAATCGTTCACTCACCCTCACCACCATTACGAAAGACGTCCCTCTTCCCAAAAACGCGATCTCTTTAGGCGATCCTACAACCACCCACACCCGCACACCGGTCGTCATCATTCAAAATTCATGATTGGACCTTCAGCCTTCGGCGTTCACACTTATTCCATGAGCGAACTTTCTAACGCCGTAAGCATTCACCCCTACTTCAAAGTTCAGGAAGGAAAACTTGATGCCTTCAAGGAAACAATGATGGAATTTGTAGCCCGTAGCAGCACTGAAGACACCTGCCTCTACTACGACTTTTCAGTCAACGGTAATGTTGTCTTCTGCCGCGAAGCCTATGTTGGTGCTGCCGGTGTCCTAAAACACCTCGATAACGTTGGTTCCTGCATCGAGGAAGCCCTTGCCTTCTCTGAGCTCTTTCGCCTTGAGCTCCACGGCCCAGCCGATGAACTCGACAAACTCCGCGAACCCCTCGCCGAACTCAATCCCGAGTTCTTCGCCCACGTGACAGGCGTTGCGAAGTAATTCAATTAAAGCTACCGTTCGATATGCCGACGAAGAAAGAAATCCAAGATCTCTATTTCATGGACGCGCGTTTCAAGCTCCTTGAAATCGCCTCCTTCCTCGATCGAGTCGATCGCCACGAAGGTGATGCGGACTTTCGTCACCCCGCTTTTGCAAAGGCCCTCGCCGCCATGCAAAATCCACCAGAAGGCACGACACGCGCGCAAGCAGTTCATCTCGCCTTCTCAGATCATTCTACCGAGCCCGCCCAATCTGCAGGAATTCAATTCGCGTATGGTGCGCACAATGAGGAGGTGAAATCATGAGATATATTGAGCCCCACGCCCACATGGTCAGCCGCACAACCGCGGACTACCAAGCAATCGCTCAAGTCGGCTGCGAAGCCCTCTGTGAACCTGCCTTCTGGGCTGGATACGACCGTGCCTCTGCTCAAGGGTTTTACGATTACTATCGACAACTTACCGAATACGAACCGGCCCGCGCCGCCAAGTTCGGCATCAAGCATTTTTGCTGGCTCTGCATCAACCCAAAGGAAGCCGAAGACCCGGTCTTCGCACGTGAGGTAATGGCCCTCATTCCTGATTTTATCGACAAGCCTACAGTTCTTGGGATTGGTGAAATTGGGCTCAATAAAAACACTAAAAACGAGCTCGCTATCTTTGAGGAGCACGTGGAAATTGCCAAAAAATACGATCAGGCCATTCTCATTCACACCCCCCATCTTGAGGACAAGCTTAAAGGCACACGCCTTATTATCGACGCTCTCAACAACGCTAACGTAGATCGTAGCCGCGTCATCATTGACCACGTTGAAGAGCATACAGCCCCCCTCGTTCTTGATCAGGGCTATTGGGCTGGGATGACCCTTTACCCGGAATCGAAGTGCTCCCCTGCCCGGGCCATCGACATCCTCGAAACCTTTGGAATGGAAAACATCTGGATGAACTCCGCCTGCGACTGGGGGATCTCGGATCCACTCGCTGTGATTAAGTGTGCCCTGGAAATGAAAAAGCGGCATCATTCTGCTGAGGTCGTCGATAAGATCATCTTCGAAAATCCAAAAACCTTCCTCTCACAGTGCCCAAACTTCGCGCTTTAATTAGTGCTATCAGCCTCGTCACGTCGTGTCTTTCGCTCGAGGCGGAAACGGTTCTCTGGAAGGCTAACGGGGCCATCACAAGCGCGACCGGCACTTTCCAAGATGCCGCAATTGAATCGGGTACAAAAGTTGAGATCCGCATCACCTACAATGACCAGTCCACACCCGATATCTTCACGAATATCCTTGGGCGAATCGAAACGGAATACCTCACGGAGGTTGGGCTGACTTTCGAAATCAAAGTTGGCACCAGAATATGGAAAGCTTTGGTGAATTCAGCAGAAAGCGATACTCCCCGCACTTTTGTCACCAGAGCCTCATCTTTCCCAGGAGCCGAACGAGTCGAAATGCTTATTAGCTCAGAAGACAATGGAACCTTTTTCAGCTTCCCCCTCCGAACCAGTGAGAGAAACACCTTAATTGATCTCAATTTTTCGAGTGCCACGAATTCCTTTCTCACTTCTGGAATCAGCGCAGCAAGCATCCAGCCTAGTAAAATCACCCATGCTTTGGGGATCATTCAGACTGGCTCCACTGATCATCAGCTGACCTTCTCCATCACACCATCAACCATCGAGGTGCTAAACGAGGCCGACGAGTCG
>JAQWSX010000174.1 GCA_029242935.1 Akkermansiaceae bacterium | reverse complement strand
GATTGCAGCCTGAACAATGCCATCGATCAACTCGAGGTTTGTTGGAGTGTTCCGCACAATCAAAGTGCTTGAACTCTTCAAGAAACTAGCAGAGGAATTTGGAGGGAAAGAAACTCCATTCTCTTTGAGGAGAGTCACGATGTCCTTGCGAGGTTCAATCCCGGCTGGGCCGTTATCATCGCTTGCAGCGAATGGATCGGGATCACCTCCGGCACCACCACCATCACCACCACCACTCGTCGTGATGAAAGTCTCGAATGTAGGAGGAACAGTCCAACGACGCTGAACAATATCCGCGTCCTCACCTTCAGTGATTGGAAGAAGCGTAACCGCGAACTCGTCTACCTTGTATCGAAGCTTTGCCTCGTCACAAATATATTGAAGGGCAACGCGAAGAGGAACCTGTCTCAATTCGAGGTTCTTGATCAAGATCGCATTCGGATCGGTGGCGTCACCAAATCCGTCGCCACCGCCAAGAGCCTCATCGTCACCAGCAGCTCCGCCATCCTCGCCAAGAGTCTTAGGAGTGCGAACCACAAAGTTGATGCCCTTTTGGCTCTCGTCGATCACGGTGTTATCCAACTCAATGGAGCGGAGGCGCAGGAACTCTACGGCCTCTTCCACAGTGATGTTGTTTAACTTAACATCAGGGATGATGATTTGATTGAGCTTGGCAATGATTGAACGCTCACGATCCTGACCTGAATCAATATCAGGTCCCTGACGGATCTGATCACCAAGCGGAGGAACGGCAAGTTCCCACGCACGGTCAACCTGCATGAGCATCTCTGCCCGGGTCTGGTCGTAAGCGGCGCGGTAATAGTCCGACTTAACCGAAGAACAACGCTCCAACCAACGGCGAGCTGCCTTGTTGTAAGGATCTGTGCGGAGGACCTGCTTAAACTCTTCCTCAGCCTTGTCGTAGAGACCAAGGTTGTAAAAGCTCTCACCTTTGTAAAGGGAGCGGCGGACTAATTCGACATTCTCGGTATGCTCGAAGGTCAGGGCTGGTTCCGTACGAGTCGGGTCGTCGAGATACTCGAGGCCCTTCTTAGAAGCTGGATTCCCAGGATTGTTTTTGTCGATCTCTTCAAGGAGATCTCGAGCTTCCTGGTATTTGCCCTGCTGGCGATACTGCTGGGTCAGTGCAACGGAGCCTTCTTCTAGGCTTTTCGTAATGAACTCGCGGCGGTCGCTAGTTGCGGTTCCATATGGAAGGGTATTGAGGGCCTCACGATATTTTTGAACCGCAGTCTCGAACTCCTTATTAGCGTAGGCCTCACGACCCTCGTTAAGAAGTTCGTCGGCCTTAGCCACGTCCTGCTGACGTCGAATCATTTCTTGCTGTAGCAAGTCCTCTTGACCGTATCCGGTCTCGACTGAGAGCGGCGCGATCACGAGTGCCGCTAAGGCAAACATGGTGCGATGAGTTAGGTGTGTATTTCTCTTCTGCATGATCTGAGTGATTTATTGTTGATTTGTGAGGGAGGTGGAAGCTCTTTTTTCAAAAACGGCAAAGTTTCCTTAAGCCTCTCCTGCTCCGGGGTTAGATTTTACGATAATTTGCTGGTTTTGAGTTACTGAGCCGGAACCTTAATTTCCATAGTTTTGACTCCATCACCGAGATTATACTCGATGATGACCGATTCAGGTTTCCGGTCTGCGCCGAGTTTAACTTCTGCGAGCTTGTAGATTTTATCAGCTCCATTGGCGGGCAAAGCAAAAGATCCGCTCTCTTCGAGAGTGATCTCGTTCCCCTCTTCCCCAATCGCATTCAAGCGCAGGGTGACACGGTGATCATAAAAGGTGATGTCTCGTAGCTCCGCCTTCTTGGCATTGAACGGCAGATCAAACTGCTTCTTATTTTTGCTCGGATTTTGGTCCTCGATCGTAGCCCACTCGCGCATTTGCTTACCAGCGGGCCCATCGAACGAACGCTTCTCGACATTCGTCAACTTAAAACGGTCCTTCCCAGGATCGGACGAGAAAAATATATCACCGACCGTGATAACTTCGGAAGCGGGGATTCGGTTATCCATGCGCCTTTTACCGAACGGGACATAGGCATAGTCAAACTGATAACCTTTTCCGAGGACCGTTTTAAAGAGCAAGCGCCACATGTCACTCTCAACCTTCACGACCTCGAGTTTTTGGATGAGGGCACCGTAGTCGTCGGGATCGTTAGGATCAGTCTTGGCAAGAAATTCTTCATTGTTATTAAAGCCATCTGAATCCTGATCCCTCGTCGGAGAATCCGAGTAGGAGGGATCGATGCGGTGATCAACCCACCACTGATTGTTAATCGGCGGATGAACTGGATCGATCTTTAGCAAATCAAGAAGCTCCATCTTGTTTCCATCCTTAGTGTAGAGGTCGACACTCGTGAAGAGATTGACCGGACGACCGGAGGGTGTTTTTTGATGAATAACGGGATTTTGCTCTGTGACCGTTTTTGTGACAGAGGCGGCGATATCTCCTCCTTCAGCGGTCGTTGTTTCCCCCTTGTTGGGGTTGCGGTCATTACTGAACGTATCGTTCACGGTCTGATTACCGCTGTACCCGAGGTAGCCGAGGCCCGCGAGAACAAGAGTTCCGCCGCCAAGTGCTGCGACATGATAGTTTTCTTTAATCCAGGACATTTTTCGTAGGTGTTTTATTTGAGTTCTGGGAGGTTTTCTTCCTCATCAAAGAGGAGAAGGTCGGCACGAAGATAGACAGTGAGCTCTTCGCCGCCGGACACCTTATCGAGAACCTTAACAGACTCAACAGGCTCATCCTCGACGGTTTCCTCTCCCTCAATTTCAATGTTACCAAAAGCACCGCCGCCGCCGCCGCCGCTCTCCTTCTCAGAAGAAGCAGCCTTACCAGCGCTCGGAATGCCTACGGGATTCAAAACCCGCGCGACGCGGGTCTCGAAGAAATACTCGTCAGAATTGCCGATACGCTTAAAGAAGTCACGAACGACGGGCTCGGAAGCCTTGAACGTAAATTCAACCGGCATGCGGTGTGCAATCGCAGGGAGTTTCTCAAACTTCGGTGAGCGAACTCCCCCGGGGGCAGAGCGTCTAGCTCGCCCTCCTCCACGCGGTTGGGGTTTTTCATTCTTAGTTCCAGGCCAACCATAGCCGTCTTCCTGAGGAAGGGGCTCGCGAACGAGGTTCTCAATCTGCTTCACCCCGGCTTCGGAAGCCTGAGTTAGGAGGTATTCCATTCCATCGAGTTGGTAGTTCAAAACACCGGTCGCTTCCGCCTTTGGTTGGCTGCCCTTATACTTCTTAAAGCCAAGGTGGAAACCGCTCGGAATCGCTTTCTCTCCAGGAAAGAGCTCGATCACTTTATTAACAGTATCAGTAAGCTTGGTGGCAAAATCCTTTCCAGAGATATTTTCCATTTTCTCAGGCCGGAAGGCGAGGAGCTTCTCGCGAGCTTCCTTTCCCTTTGTGATGACTTCTTTGAGACTCGCCTCCTTCGCCATCGCATTATCAGGATTTGGGTAAGGATTGAGACTCTTATCTTTTTTCAGAGTGGCTTCCTTAGCAGCAACCTGCTCCTGGATTTCTTCGAGGCTGGTGCCAGCCTGCATCCCTAGGAAGATGATAATTGCGGCCAAAAGGATCGTAACGACCAGCAATCCGCCGAGGAACTTGTTTTCTTTAAACCAAGACATAGTAAGTGATTTTAGGGTGCGTGTGAATTATTTGTGTTGAAACGGCTTCTTCAGTGGAACAAGCATCTCGAAGGGAGCGGCGTAGTCGTTGGTCTCTTTTTCGGGTGCCGCTTTGATTGAGACAAGCAGTTGGTTATCTGGGATGGGATTGCCTTTGGCATCGACAAATTTAAGGACTCCGGACCCCTTAAGCTTTTCGAGGATATCAAGAACCTCAGCTTGCTTGTTAAGGTGCAAGCCTTTGATGGAAACACTATCAACCCAGGTCTCCTCCTTCATCAAAGAAGTTTTGCCATAGGTGGCAGTTGCCCAGCTCTCGTCCATGATCGGCTCGCTTTTCGCATCACCTGCGATCTGATGCTTGGTGCGATATTCGAAGTCAGTCAGCCAAACGTTTTCGCTCACAAAAGCCTTGGAAACGTCATTCCAAGTATTGACAAAGCTAAGGCGGCCGTTTTCAGCAGCGGCGTAGTCATTAATGAGCTTCAAGCTTTCTTTCTCAGCCCTGAGAAGCTTTTTGATTTTGGTGGCGGGCTGCTGGATCTTCCTAGCATCTTCCTCAAGGCTAGCAAGATGAGCCTCGCAATCACTCACCGATTTGGTCTTGAATCCAGTCCATGCGCCGAGACCGACGATGAAGAAGGCTGCAGCGGTAATGAGGGTAGGCTTCCGGCGAGTAATATCCCTTTGGGCCTGAACGGCTTCAGGTACAAGGTCGATAGAAATCTCGGACTTTCCTGTTGCGCGCAAGCTAAGCCCGACGAGCTCACCAAGCTGATGAGCTTCCTGGCCGATAGCGTCAACATCGACGCCTTTGCCAACCGAAATTCGCTGAAGCGGATTGAAAGTTTCAACAGGAAGGTTGAGTTTCTCTTCTAGGAACTCGCGGAGATAAGGAAGATTTGTTGTTCCACCGGCAAGGAGCACTTTCTGAGGAGCGTTTCCACCCTGCTGACTTCTGAAGAGAGTGTTGGTGCGTTGGATCTCCGCAGTGAGGCGCGTCAGAGCATTCCGAACCACGGTTCCGAGAGCAGCGGTTGCTTCATCCAGCTGACCGGCATGAGCACCCCCGAGGGTGACCAAACCACTGGTAAGCTTGCTGTTCTCCGCTTCGGCGAAGGAAACGTTGTATTCCTTGGCGATCGCACCCGTGACGTTAGCTCCACCGATTGAAACCGAGCGCGTAAAGAATTTTTTCCCATCAGCGTAAATCAAATTAGAGGTTTTCGCTCCAATATCGAGCAAGAGAACACATTCCTCCAAACCGGGATAGTTGTAGCGGAAGGAATTATAGAGAGCGGTTGGCGCTGAGTCGACGAGGCGAGTGCCTAGGCCGGTATCAGCAACAACTGAATTAAGGTCGTTCAGCGAATCAGCCTTAATAGCGACCAAGACAACTTCTTGTTCAATCCCATCGGTCTCAAGCTTCTCCCAATCCCAGACGACCTCGTCGAGTGGGAACGGAACATTCTGCTGGGCCTCGAAGCGCACCAAGTCGTCCATTTCCTCCTCGATTCCTTTAGGAAGCTTGACGAATCGAACAAAGACCGACTGCCCTGAAAGAGCGTAGGCGGCCTTTTGCTTATCAACCTTGAGGCCTTTAGCGAGCTCCTTGATGGCAAGTTTGACTTGAGGAATGCGCGCGGCTTCCGTAGCGGGGTCAGCTAGGATACTGGTTGCGGCATACTTTTTGAGGATTAGACCTTTTTTGGTCGGGGCTAGGACGCCCATTGAGATCCTCTGAGAACCGATATTTAGTGCAATAATCGACTGTTGATCAGCCATAGTTTTAGTGTGTGGGTGTGTGAAAAAAAATTGGTGGAAAGCCCCGAGGATTAGTTTTTAGGCTGAACTTCGGCGTAACGATCATACCAAAGAGCCGCAAAAGGAGTCTGCGTCTTGTCGAGCAAAGGAAATTTTGAGGTCGCTTCCACGCCCTTCAGGGCCTCACGCCACCAACCCGCTTTCTGCCCATGAGTGAAGAATCCGACCATCTTGCCACCCCACTCAATTTCACCACCAATGGCTTCGAGATCAGATTTGCTTGCCTTGCTGCTCCCAGTGATACGCTTAAGAGTGTTTGGAGAAATATAAATTGAGACATAGACCGGCTCATCGACCGGAATATTCACATAAGTAACCGACTTACTGATTTTGTAGTTCTTGCGGTCCTGCCCCTTAACGACGACATGCCAATTCACGTTGATCTGATCAAGATACCCGTCCTTGGGCTCGTTTCGTAATCGATCAGGCTGCAATTTGACCTCAACCTCGAGCCAATCCTTGGGTTTGAAGCTCTTGGCGTTGCCATCCTGAATTTCGGGAGACTGCAACTCGGTAAACTTCGGATCATCGACCTTGAACTTCGCATCCTTGGACAGCTCGAGTTGTCCAAAGGCGCTGATTGGGAGGCTAAGACCACACACAAGGGGTAGAATATTTGCGAAAAATCTCTGACGAATCATCATTTACTGAAGGTTTTCCGGAAGGTAGGAAATCAGAACGGGGGGCGGCTAGCAAAAAACTGCCAAACCCTTGTTTTTTTAGCAATTGACAGTGCCCCACGATTCTGGGCGAAGCTCTTTGACAAAACTAATGCCGACACCCCAATCTTCTTTTATGAAGCACCGAGGCCGCATCACCCAACATTTGTCGGATAGAAAACGACTTGTTGTGGGGGCCATTGCTGACTCCTCCACATTATCAACCACGCCGACTGACTGCGACGTGGTTGAACTGCGACTCGATTCCCTGGGAACCGGCGAAAATGTGCATCAATTTGCAAAAGAATGCCCGCTTCCGGTCTTAATAACAGCGAGGGGGCCCGAGGAAGGTGGGGAAAGTAGCTGGTCAACAGAAGAAAGAGCGCACGCTTATCGAGCATTCCTTCCACATGCCGCTATCATCGATATTGAACTCTGCGATTTTGAAGCTCTTAGCTCGGTCATTGACGATGCCAAAGAAATTGGAATCCAAGTAATCGGCTCTCTCCATGATTTCGAAGTAACTCCTGAACCAGCATCACTAGCCGAAAAAATAAACACGCGAGCAGACCTCCACAAATTCGCATTTATGGCGCAGTCTTCGGATGACATCAAAAAGCATCTCGAAATTTTCGAACGACTATCCGGACGCGCCTTATCAGTCATGGGCATGGGACCCCTCGGTGCCGCCGCCCGTCCTCTAATGGCTGAAGCCGGGTCGCTTCTGAACTATGGCTTTCTGGGCGCTACTCCGACTGCCCCAAACCAGTGGCCCGCCGGATTACTCAAGGCAACGCTCGCCATCTGATCACGGCACAATCTTCACTGGAGCCGGAGGAAGAGCCGCAAGGAAAGATTTTCCGTAGCGCTTGGTGACAACGCGATTATCAAGAATCACAACCATTCCTTCATCTTTTTTTGTTCGAATCAATCGGCCTACGCCCTGACGAAGTTTGAGGACAGCCTCAGGAACAGAATACTGCATGAAAGGATTTCCTCCTTCCGCTTCAATCTCTTCCAATCGGGCCGCTGTGAGCGGATGATCTGGCACGGCAAAAGGGAGTCGGGTAATGATGACGTTACTCAAAGCCTCGCCAGGCACATCGACCCCCGCCCAAAAACTTTCAGTTCCGAAAAGAACGCTGTGCACATCATTGCGAAATTCCTCGACCATTTTTTGCCTCGGCATTCCCATTCCCTGCGCAAGAAGAGTCCAGCCGTTGTCATCGAAAAAGTCCTCCATGCTTTCCGCCACTGACCGCAAAAGTCGGTGGCTGGTGAAGAGGACAAAGGCCCGCCCTTCGGACTTTTTAACCACTCGCTCAATCCAGTGAATTAACATCTCCTCGTAGTCATCATCGCGGGGATCTGGCATCGACTTCATGACATAAATCGCCATCTGATTTTGATAGTCAAACGGGCTCCCGATTTTTACTGCCGGGACATGCTGCGCACCAATACGCTCGCGAAAGTAACCCAGCTGATCATCGCCCGTCCCCAGAGTTGCGCTCGTAGTAATACAGGTCTTATCCGGACCAAATAAAAGCGGGCGCAAACGATCCGCCACATTCACCGGCGCAGCATTCAAGATAAACGAAGTCCCTTCGTGCCCCGATTTTTCAACCCAATAGACGCTCCCACCATCTTCCTGGTCGAGAAACATCTTCAAGCCGCCGTGCATCTCACGAAGCCGACGCGCGCCCTCCATCAACTCGCCCTTGCGCGTATCCTCCTCCGTCTCCTCCGCAACCTCTTCAATCGCGGTCCAACATTCCCGAAGCGGACCCGCTAGGGTATTTTCTACCAACTCCGGTTGCCTTACCCGACACTCCCTTCCCCAGTCACCAAAGGTAACCGCATCACCGATATTTTCGAAAAAGTCATCCGCTTCATCGAGAACCTTTTTCGCACAATCCATCGCCTCGGCGGCTTGCGCATATTTCAGTAAACCCTTTCCGGTTTTCGGATGATAGAGCCGTTGCAAATCAAATCGTAATCCCGCTTGACTGAGCCGCAGGCCAAGCGATTTCGCCGCTACTCCTTCCAAGGTGTGAGCCTCATCAAAGATGACGAAATCATTCGGCACCAAGAATCCCGATTCGTTTTCCAACATCTCTTCTTCAGGATTAAGTAGTGAGAAAAACAAACTGTGATTCACGACGAGGACGCGAGCGCTTTGAGCGAACTTTCGAGCCTCTTGAAAAAAACAATTTCCACGTGGCCCGCACGTCCGCTGCGTACAGATGTGGGACTCACTGCAAACCTGCAACCATACCTTAAGTGAAGGCTCAAAGTCCAAGTCACTTTTAGTTCCATCGCGAGTCGCCTCAGCCCATTTCCAAATCTCCATGAGCTCCTCCTGCTCGCTCGACGTGAAAAGATCACCGCCGTTGTCCATGGCCCGGCGCATCCTCATCGGACAGAGATAATTCCCCCGACCTTTTAAGAGAGCGGCTTCAAAAGGCTCCGCCAAAAGTTTACGCACAATCGGCAAATCCTTCCCGATCAATTGCTCTTGTAAATTGATGGTGTGGGTTGAAATAACTGCCTTCTTCCCTTCGCGAATGGCATACTCCACTGCCGGAATCAGATAGGCCAGCGACTTGCCGACTCCGGTGCCCGCTTCGACCACCAGAGAACGCTCACCCTCAAGTGCCTCAGCTACCTCACCGGCCATTTGCTGCTGCTCGGCACGGTATTCGAAGTCAGGAGATTTCGAGAGCAGACCGGTCTCTGAGAAAACCATCCGCATCTCATCTCCAAACGAATTTCCACCACCAAGCGAGATCACTCCCGTGAGTAACTTCTCACGGCGCCAAATTCAACCGCCATCACGATAAGAACGCCAATGCTAATTTTCCAACATTTATGTTGCGGTTTTTTTAGCACACATTATCATCCAAAAATGAACCGTCTGGAAAAAGGTGAACTCTCACGCCGCGAGCGACAGCTTCTTGATATCCTTTACCGTTTGGGAGAAGCAACTGCGCAAGATGTGCAGGATGAATTGCCCGACCCTCCCTCCTACTCCGCCGTCCGAGCTCTTTTAGCCACCCTTGAGAATAAGGATATGGTCAAACACTCCAAGGAAGGTCGTCGCTATCTTTACAGTCCCGTCATAAACGAAAACAAGGCGAAACGCACCGCTCTCAAAAACCTACTCGGTACTTTTTTCAAAGGAAAACCTGAGAACCTCGTCGCCGCCCTCCTCGATCCGAGCGACCAAAAACTTAGCGAAAAAGAAATCGCCGAGATTCGTAATCTCATCAAGTAGTTTTAAGCCATGCTCATTCCCTCGCTCGTCTTCTCTCTTCTCGCGGCCTTCGCGATGTGGGTTTTCGTCCGCCGGAACCCTGCCACCGATCCTCGAGTCACCGTGGCCATCCTTGCCCTGCTCCTTATTCTCCCGCTTCTCAACTTTCTTCCCAAATACTCGGTTTCCGTTGAAGGTAACATCGGCACCTCCGCCTCGCTAAGCCCCTCACTTCTCCCCTCCATTTGGACCTTAGGATTCCTATTTTTCGGACTACGTGGGCTCATCGATGTTCTCTCGATGCAACGCTGGAATCGTGAATCGAGACTTGCCAATGATCTCCCTGCATTTCAAGAAACCTTGTCCAAGCTTGCGATCTCAAGGCGTGTCGATTTGCGCATTCATCCGCGCCTCACTTCGCCGGTTGTTTCCGGGTTAATTCGCCCTCGTATTTACCTTCCGGAAAGCTCGACCGACTGGTCGCCGCAAACCCTCAGAATGGCGCTCCTTCACGAACTCGGACACGTCCAACGTCGCGACCTTTGGATGGCCACACTGGCACACGTCGTCTGCGTTCTCCACTGGTTCAACCCATCGGTCTGGTGGTTGCGTCGCACTTTCCTATCACAGTGCGAATACGCCTGTGATGCCCACTTGGTTGAGAAAGGAACTGACCCGCGTCTCTACGCCAACGCCCTTTGCGACGTAGCGCAATCAGCTTCTGCACCTCCCCTCTCTCTTGCAATGGCTGGCCATGTTCCTCTTCGAGAACGCATCATTTTCCTTTCAAGCGGTGGCCGCCGGGGCTCAGTCATGCTTTCCAGCCTCATTCTCGTGACTGCAAGCAGCGCGGTCGCGATGAGCGTGGTCCGCTTTGTCCCCGAGCGCGCAGAGGCTCCGGTCCTAGCCCCGATGAAGGAAGTCGAAATCCGCTTCAACGCGGATCCCTTTCCCGGAAATTAGAGAAACGTTTGCTATTCATGGGCAATCAACAGCTGGAGGCAGCTCGCCTCGGAAAAACAGCTCTGGAAATTTCCTCAATTTACGGCAAGCTCGTCCGTTCTGATGGATCGTCACGTCAAGTCATCGAAAGAAGTCCTCGCTTGGATTGCAGCGCAGCGTCGCGTGACCTCGATTAGCAGCGTCATTATTGCGCTGCTTTTGATGTTCTTGATTGGGCTTCTTCTCTACCTAATTACCTTCAGTATCCTCGAGAAAGAAATCCCTCAACAGGTTACCTATATCGCGCCGCCTTCGGATGAAATTGATGAAGATGCTTCGCAACAAAAAGCGCAGGTTCAAGTTGCACGCAGACCAACCCCGCCAGGCGGAGGGACTCCCTCAAAAATCATCTCTGCAATTACCATCTCCCCTATTGCGGCTCCCACAACGGTAGAGCCAACTCTCGATCAAAGTTTTGGGATCGACGAAGCCTTTGGAAGTGACTCCGAAAAAGGGTTTGGCGGAGGAGATTTTGGTGCCGTTTCTGGTGGAGCGGGCAAACGTTGCAATACCGATGATCGTCTCGCCCGTCTCGCAACCACCGGCGGTTCACCGGAATGCGAAAAAGCAGTCATCAACGCACTTCGCTACCTGACAAAAAAACAGCATAAGGAGGGGTTTTGGGGCGAAGAACATCGCTGCGGAATCACCGGGCTAGCCCTATTGGCCTATCTTGGCCATTGTGAAACTCCGGTTTCCGAGGAGTTTGGTGAAACCGTTTTTAATGCAACCGTTTACCTCATCGACCGCGCCATGAAAAACAAGGGCCGGATCTTTGACGATCAGAAAGGCCCGTGGTGTTACGAGCACGCCATCGCCACTTATGCGCTCTGCGAAAGCTATCTCTTCAGCCGGTCCTTTGGGTATCATATTCCTAATCTTAAAAAGGTCGTGCAAGAAGCCGTCCAATGGATCATCGACTCTCAAAATTCCGTAGGGAGCTGGGGTTACCGTTACGGCGGCGGCGGACGTTATGACACCTCAATCACGGCGTGGCACCTGCAGGCGCTAAAAGCCGCAAAATCAATCGGATTGAAGTTGCCGAAGCTTCAGGATTCCGTCAATCGAGGCCTCAAATCCCTGATCGACGCCCAATTGCCCAGCGGAGGGTTTGGATACGACCCAAATCGGAAGGACGAAGGGAATTTACCCCTGACCGGAGCCGGAGTTCTCTGCCTCCAGCAACACCATGGACGAAGGGATTTTGATGCCCGTCAGGGGATTGCCCACATCGCCAAAAACTCCCGTTTTAGTTTCAAAGAAAACGCCAACTTTTACGAACATTACTACGTTTCGCAGGCTGCCATCAACGAAGGTGGTGCTTTCTGGAAAAGCTATAACAAGATGTTCCGCGACCAAGTGGTTAAGAATCAAGGTCAGGACGGCTCATGGCCCAACCCTCCGGGCAACAAGCATTCGGCCGGAACCGTTTACAACACCGCCCTCGCCACTTTGATGCTTGAGGTCTATTACCGCTACCTTCCCGGCACTGGCAAGTAATCCTCATCAAATCAGCGTCATCAGCTCGGGTTCACCCAACGACCGACTACGCAATTTAAATCTCCCAGACGTTTTTCACAACGAATTCGAACAAACTCGCCTACTCCTGACGGTTTTGTAATACTCCTGAAAAATTATCGCTCCTCATGTAACCAAATCTGCTCCAAGCTCATAAGGCTTGCATGAAGAACCAAATTCTAACGTTATGAAATTCAATATCCTCCTTGCCGCCAGCTGTATCGCAATTGGCGCTTCCATTGCTTGGCTTGCCAAAGCCGACCCAAAAGCAGATACTGCTAAACCCGAAGTCGCAGAAAAGAAGGCTCCGGCAAAAAGCCAGATCACAGCTTCTGAAAGCGAGAAACGCGAAACAAGCGAACGCACCCCCGTTACCCCCCAAGAAGTAACCCCACCTATCGACATCACTCCTCTTGAACGTGAGCGCAGCGAGCAAGCCCGTGATATGGGTAGCCGCATGCAGAAAATGTTCAAAAACCGCCAACAGGCCAAGCTTGATGCCCGTATTTCCAAACTCGTCGCGCAACTGAATCTCACTCCAGAACAGGAAGCGAGCCTCAGAAAGGCCGCTGCAGATAGGATGGATCGCTTCGGTGAAATGATGGACGGAGA
Organism: Akkermansiaceae bacterium; assembly: GCA_029242935.1. Classification (GTDB taxonomy): domain Bacteria; phylum Verrucomicrobiota; class Verrucomicrobiia; order Verrucomicrobiales; family Akkermansiaceae; genus SW10. The sequence goes on along the minus strand of JAQWSX010000174.1, from coordinate 7,783 downwards.
TTTCGACCCATCGAATATGAGTGAATTATTTAACTCAGACGTGATCGATGAAGCACTTGCCGAAATCCTTACCCCGGAACAACAGGAAGAGCTTGAAGCCGTTAAGAAACGTGAAGTCGCTAACAAAGTCGAAGCACAAGCACTCAAAGAACTCGCCAAATTAAGCCAACTTGATCTCTCCCAAGAACAAAAGGATGCGGCCTATGACATTCTTTACAAAGATGCCGAAACTTCGGTCGGAAATGAGTCTCCCGCGAGCGGAATCGTTTCGATGATCACCGAAGGGTTTGGAATAGAATTAGACTCCGATACCTTGGGGATTGCCACGGCAATGATTCCCAGCACCGACGATATTGCAAACGGAGAAGTTGAGCAGGACCCTCGGGCCATGATGGCACAGGCACAGGCAAAAATGGACGCACGGATCGACGCTAAAGTTGAGGCGATGCGTCCGGTTCTCAACGACAACCAAATGGATCAATATCGTAAGGACCTCAAATTAAAATCAGGTGGAGTATTCGGGGGCCTCTTAAATGGTTTCACCACGGAAGGAGAGATTCCTTTCGGCAACGGCGAATAGGCCACCCTTTATTTTTCAGGCCCGCGCTCATCCTTGAGCCGGGCCTTTTTTTCGCGCGCTTCCCTAAAAAAACTCTTCAACATCGCAACACACTCTTCCTCCATGACTCCCATTGTGATCTCACAGTGGTGATTCAAAGGTGGATTGCTTTGGAGTAAATTAATCCAACCCCCAGCGGCTCCTCCCTTTGGATCCATTGCCCCATAAACGACACGATCCGGTCGACAATGAACAATCGCTCCGGCACACATCGGACAAGGCTCCTTGGTCACGTATAAAGTCGCCCCCTCGAGCCGCCAATCACCATAGGCTGTTTGCGCAGAAGTCAGGGCCAACATCTCGGCATGAGCAGTGGCATCCTTGAGCGTCTCGACCTGGTTCCACGCTCTTGCGATAACTTCGCCATCACGAACGACAACTGCTCCAATTGGAACCTCGCCGACTTCATAGGCTCTACTTGCCTCCCGTAAAGCCTGACTCATAAAAAAATGGTCGCTGTGAAAGTCGATCGACTGCTCGCTCTCGAACTCATATTCCCTAGTTCTCATTAAACGATGTTTCCGCCACTGGAAAGACTCTCTTGCGAAAGGACCAAAACCCGCCCGCCTTTCACCTGCCATTTGACATTTATCCCTGCCAGTTGGCAGCCATAAATCCGTTCCTCATCATTGTGAAAAGCTGGCCTCGGATCGATCGCCAAAACCCTCGTAATTAACGCCAGCGTCTCGTCACTAAGTCCCACTTTCGCCTCATCACAAAACTCGACCGCAAGCGGCTCGGGAGGCTCTTTGGCAAATCCTCCGTCAGCCTCACGTAGGCATTCAGCATAAGGCAAATAAGGCTTAATATCGAGCACCGGGGTGCCTTCGACAAGATCTAGCCCACTTACCTCCAAGGCCCCTTTGGAGACTGATTCCAGAGCGACTAAAGAAAGCCCGATTCGATTGGGCCGAAAAGGTGAACGGGTGGCAAGGACGCCCTTCTTCTTATTCCCACCCAGTCTCGGAGGCCGGACGAACCAGCGGACCTCTTCTTCTTTTACCTGGTCAAAAAGAAAGACAATCCAAATATGGCTGAACTCTTCGAGCCCTCGACTCGCATCCGACGGAACCTCGTCGGAGAATACGACCCGTCCACGCGCCTCGGGAACAATCCCGCTCTGCCGGGGCGTGCCAAACTTCTCACCAAAACAGCTCTCGATCCAGCCAATCGGCCGCATGGAAATTTCCTCGCTCATGTCTTCAGCAGAGCAGGAGCGGGATCAACACGCTAGTATTCCTTTCCAATCGCATCGCAAAGATCTCATCCAGTGTGAAATCCTAGTGGAAAATTGTGAGACCTACGCCGACAATACTCACCATTTTCTTCACTTCCGCTCGTTAGGTAGACGCCACCCCCTAATCGGGCTATTACTTTTTTAGCAACACGATGATCACCACCCGCTTTGCCCCCAGTCCAACTGGAAAACTCCACCTCGGCCATGCCTACGCGGCCAAGGTGGCTTATGATCTTGCCAATGTGAGTGGGTCCCGTTTTTTGGTCCGCTTCGAGGACATCGACCACACCCGAGTGCGCCCGGAATACTACGGCGAGATCCTTAAGGATCTGGAATGGCTCGGCTTCTCTTGGAACGGAGAACCATGGAGACAAAAGGATCGGTTCAACCACTATGAGAAGGCTCTGGAGCAGCTTAAGGAAATGGGCGTCGTTTATCCCTGCTACTGCACACGACGGGAGGTCGAAGAAGAATTAACCCATCTGGTCCAAGCTCCACAGGGCCCCGAAGGTCCGCTTTATCCCGGAACCTGCCGGGCTTTAAAATGCCCCCCCAATGAGCGCGATCCCTCCTGGCGGCTCGATACAAAAGCAGCTTCCCACATCATTGGAGATCTCAGCTTCCATGACACCATTCATGGCAAAACATCTGTAAACCCCACCTTCCTAGGAGACGTCATCCTGGCACGCAAGGATATCGGAACCTCCTACCATCTCGCTGTCGTAGTCGATGACGCGGCTCAGGAAATCACCCATGTCACGCGGGGTGAAGACCTTCTTCCCTCCACTCACGTCCATCGGATTTTACAAAGCCTTTTGGGGCTTCCAGAACCGAAGTATCTCCATCACAAACTCGTGACCGATCAATTAGGTAAACGTCTTGCAAAAAGAAACGATGCCCTGTCCATCGCCTCCCTCAGAAAAGAGGGGCTTTCTGCCAACTTGGTAAAAAAAATGGCTCATCCTGATTTCCACACTCCCCCCCGCCCGAGTTCTTCCTAAAATCCCACCGTGTCAAACATGCCCCTACGCGTCGGTATTGGCGGAGATCAAAAAATCGCCCGTGGAGTTGAGCTTCAGGTCGAACCTACCGATGGCATGGAGTTCGCTTGGAGGTGGAAAACCTGCCGAAGCGGACCTTGAAGGACAATTGGCTCCCTTGGGTCCGACCCGGATTCCCCTCGCCAGCGCGTTGGAAGGGGTCACTGCCATAGTCCAAGTATCCCAAGGCCAGCAGCTCACTTTTGAGAACACTTCGCTTCCTGCAAACGACTGACGGCAAGAGCACAACAACTCCCCATGAATCACATTCATAAACTCAGGGCTTGCTTCGGAAATCGAAATTGTTAAAAATAACGTGTTATGATCAAAACGCTTGCAATTCTTTGCCTCGGCACCGGAATGTCGCTCGGAGCCACTTTTTACACCATCAATAGTGTCACTTCCGATACCGCCGCAACCGACTACTTCCCTGCCTCACGGCTCATTGAAGGCGCCGGCGTCGGTTTCGACGCGGCAGAACCCCACAATCGCACAAGTACTCTCACCTGGGTCACCAATGCCCCCAATGGCGGCGTCGGTGACTACTTCAACCCTCTTCCCGGCACCAGTCCTCGCTTTGTCTTTGATTTGGGCGCCCCGGTCCCCCTCAACGAGATTAGCGTTTGGGGATATGCCGATGGCAATGGTAACGGACTGATTTCGGCAGACCTCCGCTTCTCCAACACCACCACTTTTAGCGGGACCGCAGTCTCCATCAGTGGAATCACCCAACCGGTCACCCCACGCCAAAGCTTTTCGCTTCCAGATGTGACAGCACAATTTGTCGAGTTCGTGCCCACCGATAACCTCTTCGGTATTGCGCCTCCGGGAGGAGACCGCGCCGGATTGGGAGAAGTCGCCTTTGCCGTTCCCGTTCCAGAACCTTCAAGCGCCATGCTTGCCCTTCTCGGTGCGACATGCCTGATCCGCCGCAAGCGTTAGGGCTCCCCTTTCCTTCCGAATCAACAGCGGGATGCGGAGTAATCGGCATCCCGTTTTTTCGACCTCCACTTCAGCTTAGTTCATTATGAAAAAACATCTTTCCACTCTTCTTTTTGCCGGCACCACTCTGGCCGGACAATCACTCACATTCAATACCGTCACCGACATCGCCACGCCCAATATGATCGAGGGCAACCCTGGCGGTAACCCGCTCTTAAATATCATCGAAGGAGTTGGCGTTGGCTTTAATTCGAACGAGCCACATGCTCGCCTCGGCGGAACCTGGTATACCGACGCTCCCGGCGGATTTCCTTCCGACTACATCGAGTCGAACCCCGGCGACGAAATCATCATTCTCGACTTGGGAACCGATACCACTCTCTACGAGCTCAGCTACTGGGGTTACGCCGATACCAACGGAAATGGCATGCGGGACTTCGAAGTTCGCTTTGCCACCGATGCCGAAGGTGGAGCCGCCGGACTTGGAGACGAGTCGTTCGGAACATCCATCACCCACAACCCTTCCTTCACTGCTCTCAACGATCAGTCTCCCCGTCAAAGTTTCCCGCTGGGTCAGGCTATCACCGCCCGATACGTCGAAATTAAAGCGTTAACAAATTACTTCAACATCGTCCGTGGAGGTGACCGACTTGGGATTGGCGAAATCTCCTTCGCCCAACCTCCCGCCATTGGGTCTCCCGATGTCCAGGCTCCCACTGAGCTCGCCCTGACGCTCGATGCCACCAGCACTACGTCTCACGACCTCCCACTCCTCAACCTCGGAGACCAGGACCTTGTCATCTCCTCGATCGTTTTTTCCGGAACCAATGGAGGAGCCTTCAGTGTTCCCGGCACGCTCCCGGCATCCATCATTCCCTTCCACTCCGGTCCACTTCAAATTCAATTCGATTCCACCGGACTTGGAGGTGTAATCGAAGCCACCGCCACCGTAACCACAAACGACCCCGACCAGGGCACGCTGGAAATCCTTCTCACCGGAAGTCTTCCTGCCCTGGGTCCCGACCTCGTCGTGATTGATGACCCGGCAAACCTCCTCATCGCCCCGGATGTCGCCTCGGATTTTGGAATCCCAATTCGCAATGGCGGAGGAACCCCGCTGAACATTAGCGGAGTGACCTTCTCCGGTGCCGATGCCGGAGCCGCATCACTCGTTGCCCAACCCGGCACCCTCGCCAGCGGAGCCAACGGAGTGATCGACATTCGGATCAACGCATCCCAACTCGGAGCGGGAGCGATCGATATCACCATGATCGTCGCATCCGATGATGTGGATGAAGCCAATACCGGGGTCGTTCTTAACGGAGGCCTTCCTGAAAATTTCCACCCCATCACCGCGGTGGCAACCAACACGGTGAACTTTTACGAGGACTTCAATCTGATCGCCGGAATCGGAGCCGGCTTCGAATCGACCTGGCCTCACAATTCCATTGGAACCAGCACCTGGGTCACCGACGCTCCAAATGGAGGCGCAGGCAATAGCTACTATGACAATGACCAGCCTTTGCCGGTTCTCTACTTTGACCTCGGTGCCAATGTCACCTTGGGAGAAATCAGCACCTGGGGATACTCCGCCGGGAACACCAACGGTGGAAAAGACTACACCCTTCGCTTCGCCACCGACGCCGAAGGTGGTGATGCCACTCTTGGAGATGAAAACTACGGCAACACCATCCTCTTCTCGCCTTCGTTTGAGGCAGGATTTTCCCCTCTCGCACGAGACACCGAGGTCTTCGAACAATTGGTGAGCGCCCGTTACGTTGAGATGACCATCACAACCAACTGGATCAACTTTGAAGGTATTCCAGGTGGTGACCGTGTTGGATTGGGTGAAGTCGCTTTCCCCCTCTTCACCGGAGGAGTCAATCCCGCCCTCGGGATCGTTTCCTCGAATTTTGACGAGAACGGTGACTTCGCAATCACCTTCTATTCGAACACCGGAGTGGAATATCAACTGGACCGCTCGATCAATGGATTGGATTGGGAACGGCTTCCTGTGAGCATCAACGGCAGTGCCGATGACACGACCACCATCATTGACACCGCTCCACTTGCTGACGAAAAAATTGTTCTCTACCGCGTCGTGCAGCCCTAACTGACAAAACATATTTTCCTCCGTCAGCCCTGATCAGATCAGACATCCGGTCGGGGCTTTCTTGCAAGCGCGCCAATTCCGTCCACCTTTAACAACATCCCACCTTCATCTTCTTCAATCTATGAAGCTTTTCCGCACTTCGATTCTTCTCGTTTTTCTTTCACTTGGACTTTCCGCCGCTGATTTCCACCCGATTCCCTCAATCTCGAGTTCCACCTCCGGCAGTGACCTTTATTTGGTCAACAACCTGATCCAGGGACCTGGTTCGGGATTTGAAGCCACAGAACCCCACAATAGCATAGGGGGAGGTTCTACCAGTACTTGGGTCACGAATGCCCCCAATGGGGGAGGCGACTACTTCGCCAATGGAGTGGCCGACCCCGTTCTCATCATCGATCTTGGCGCCGACCGAGGTCTCAGCGAAATCAGCACCTGGGGGTATGCCAATTCCAACACAAATGGCGGACGTGAATTCAGCCTTCGTTTCGCCACAAGCACGGAAGGCACCAGAGGCTTTGGAAACTCAATCACCTACTCCCCTTCTTTTCAGGCTGCCTTCAGCGCCACCACCCGCGACTCAAATTCGTTCAGTCAAAACGTCACCGCCCGCTATGTGGAACTAACCTTCACCGACAACTGGCGAAACGGACAAGGTGGCACTCCGGGGGGAGACCGCGTGGGGCTCGGTGAGATTGCTTTCGAAGACACCGTTCCTCCTACTGACCCACTCTTGAAAGTCGACAACTCGTTCAATCTCGACCTCGATGGCTCGATCCAGACCTTCAACCTCGAAGTTTCCAATCTCGGTGCCACTCAAAACCTCACTCTATCCAAGCTTTCATTCGGTGGCCCAAATTCCTCGTCATTTTTGGTCCTCTCCTTACCGGGAAGCATTATCCCTTCCAGCAGCGGAGTGATTCAGTTTTCCTTCAACCCCACCGGGATCACCGGCGCCGTGAATGCCTCACTGGACTTCGAGACAAACGACGCCACTCAACCATCACCCTCGGTTGCTTTGAGTGGATTCATTCACGACCCCCGTATTTCGGCCCCGAGCTTCTTTGACCTCGGCAACTTCGAGATCGGTGCCGGCCCGGAAACCGATTCAGTTACGATCAACAATCTTGGTGGAGGACAAAGCCTCAGCATCTCCGGGACCGAACTTACCGGGAGTAACGCCGACAACTTCAAAATCATCTCCGCACCTGCCTCGATCGCCCCCCTTGGCAGCGATACTGTCACCCTTCAATTCGACCCTGCTGGTGGCGAAGGCTCCTTCTCCGCCCGACTTCGCATCTCCAGCAATGATGCTATCAATCCCATTACGATAGTGAATCTCAACGCCCTTGTCGGAAACGCCATTCCAAATTCTGGCCTTCGCATCAACGAATTCATGGCCAGCAACGGCGACACCCTCAATGATGGCAACGGCGAATCCTCTGACTGGATCGAGCTCTACAATGCCGGCCCCGGACCAGTCGACCTCTCCGGTTGGTCACTCACCGATTCCACAAACAATCTCAACAAATGGGAATTTCCTGCCGGCACATCCCTGACCCAAAATTCCTACCTGATCATCTTTGCCTCCGGCCGAGACACCGACAACTATGTCGATCCCGATGGATTTCTCCACACCAACTTCAAGCTCACCACCGGCGGCGAATACTTAGCGCTCGTTGAGCCAAACGGCGCCACTATCAAAAGCGAATATTCTCCCCAATTCCCCTCCCAATTCGGAGATGTCTCCTACGGCACGTTCGCTGAAGGCAGCGAATCAACCGACCTCCTCGAAAACTCGAACGCCTCAGTTCTCATTCCACAAGACGGAACCC
>JAQWSX010000167.1 GCA_029242935.1 Akkermansiaceae bacterium | reverse complement strand
GCGATGCCTTCGGGCGTTACCATGAAGTAGCTCGCCGTCTCTGGATTGATTAGAATCACAAAAAAGACCATGCATTGTAGCATGACAATGGCTCGAATGAGGCCGGGAAATGCCAGCCATGAGAAGTTTCTTTCCAGATTTGCGTTCAATCCCATCGATGAATAAAGAAACCCGCAGATCACCAAGTTGACAAGCTCCATAACCACTCAAATTGTCTCGGGTTGAGTATATTTTTGAAGTCGGCTCCTCTGGATCAGGAATCCTGTGAAATATAGGGTCAATGGTCCTGTTTTCGCGGCTGCGAAATGTCAGTAATAGATTCATCGATTATTAAAAATGACTGATGCGTTCGCGATACTCGTGGCATTTTCGATCTTGCCCATTTGGAGCAGTTCTTTGTCGAGGATGACGCCGGATTCTGCACAAAAAAACGGGGGGATATTCCCGACACTTGACGGAAGGAATAGTCTGGTTTAACTGCCGTCAAGTTTACTTCAAAGTAAACGCTAGGGCACTTTATCAAAGAGCAGGTTCGCAAGATTCCTGTGCGAGTGATTTAAAGGCTCTTTTACTAAAAATACTCAAAACTTCACAAGATTGTCTTCCATTATGATTGCTCCAGCTGACCTCCATTACTCCCGCGATCATGAGTGGGTAAGACTTCAAGGCGATATCGCTACGATTGGAATCACCGATCACGCCCAAGAGGAGTTGGGTGATGTGGTTTTTGTCGAATTACCGGATTTGGGAGATATCGATAAAGGCTCTCCCATTGCGGTTGTCGAAAGTGGCAGGGCTAACAGCGATATTTATGCACCAATTGCGGGTGAGATCATCGAGATTAACACAGACCTTGTTGTCGATCCTGCCAAGATTAACATCGATCCTTATGACACTGGTTGGATCTTTAAAATCCGGGTAAGTAGTCCAGATCAAGTCAACAATCTTATGGACGCGGCTTCCTATAGCGGGATGGTTTCCTAACTTCCCCCACAAGACATCACAAGCTCTGGCTGCTTGTGGGGAGGGTTGACAATGTCGAGGGAGATCGCAACCTCCGTTACCCCTGTAACTCCCTCGAAGCTTATGCCCAATCCTGAGATCGAAATTCCCGACTGGCCGAATTGGAAGCCGGACATCCATGCGACCCTCATGTTTATTCATCAAGGGAGTCGGGTTCTCTTGATTGAGAAGCTGACCGGGATTGGCCAAGGGAAGATTAATGGGCCGGGTGGAAAGATTGATCCCGGCGAGTCTCCCGAGCAATGCGTGATTCGGGAGTGCCAGGAAGAACTGCACATTACTTGTCTGGATCCGATCAAGCGCGGTGAGCTATGGTTCGCAATGTCAGATCTCCCTGATATTCACTGTCACGTCTACACTGCAACCAAATTTACAGGCACGCCCACTGCGACAATCGAGGCCAATCCTTACTGGTGCGAGGTTGACAAGATTCCTTTCGAAAGGATGTGGGAAGACGATTCCTACTGGCTGAGGCAGGTGCTCAATGGAGAAACTTTTGATGGAAGGTTTCTTTTTACGGAGGAGAGAATCATCGCGCATGATGTTGCCTTCGGTGAAGATTCAAGTTCCCGTTGGCGGGGATACTCTGAAGCCTAGTTTTCGAGAAAAGGGTTCTGTTTTGAAGTCCCGTGTTTTTGATTGGTCCTACTATCTTGCGTGGTTTGAACCTGTTTATCATCGTCTCGCTGAGGATTGCGTGAGGGTCCATCCATTGTGATGGCCCAGTGCTCTAGGAAGAAACGTTTCTCGGTGGTGAATAGTGTTTCCGATCGACCAATCAAGGGTCGAAGAGTGGTCGACATTTGAAGTGTCACGAGGAGAAAAATTCCGATCCACACTCGTAATGGCCCTTTATTTTTAGTGCCGGATTGTTCGAGCATTTTGAGGAGGAAGCCAGTGCCGAAAAAGAGGGAGATTAACCATGTTAATAGGACGAGAAATCCGAAAAAAACCTCAGATGTCGTCGATTGTGAGAAAACCCAAAGGACGGGAGTGAAGCCGAGGAGGAGGGCGGCAATGAGAGCTAGAGCTCCTGCCATTCCTTGAATGATCTCCTTGATGCCGAGAGAGGTCCCGGTCAAAGCGGAGAAAACGTAGAGGCTGGGGAGGCAAATAATGGTGCTGAAGGTAAGGCCGAGCAGTGTTTTCAGAGGAGCTGCCCAGAGTTGTTCGTGAAAGGAGAAACTGCCCATCGTAACTCCAAAAATGATGAAGCCAACGAGAGCGAGAATTAGGAGTTTTGAGGTAAAGGCACCGGGTGTTTTACTATCGGTGATCCCGGCAATAAGATTCTTTGGTGATTTAAGAAGGCCCTCAAAAACCGAGGCTAGAGAGGTGTCTGCCTGAGGTGTTACGGATTCCGGTTTTGGGATTGGTGGTGGTTCGTTCATGATTGCTTTTTTGAGGTTTCTGTTAAGGTGGGGATAAGTAAAGTTTCCGCGATCTAGAGTCTGGAATTCGCACTTAAAAAGTGCGTGCCAATATCAATTCGAGATCTGTCCACTCGAGGCTGTTATCGGGATTACCGGTAATTTCCCCGCAACGAGGATTTTCTGAATTACAATTTTTGCGTGCGAATCCCAGAGCGGGGGTGAGATCAAGGAATCCTCCGATTCTGTCTTTCAGGAGATCAAAAGGCCAGGAGAACAACGGTGCTAATACAGTCGAAAGAATAAGCGTGATGCCTCTAGTTTTCATGATGTTCGCAAATATGATTAAAACTGAAGAGTTAAGGGTTAGCTGCGGATGCGGAGAGATAGAGTCAGGGCTCCCACAAAAATGATGAATAGTCCTGATGATGGTTCCGGAACGGTATTGGATGACCCGCTTCCTTTGACTTTAGCGGTATTAGAAACTCCCTGAGGGAGAGGTTTAACCTGTTTAACTGTGACGCTCCTGCCTTCGGTCTTGCGAACCTCCTCGGCGATTGCGACGAAGGAAGTGAAGGGAGTCAAGAGCTGGTATTTGAGCCCTAGTTCGGTGACTTTATTCTTCTCGGTATCACGGTCGGTGAGCTGAGCAAAATCAGAGAGTTCCTTAACCTTGGTTCTCGCCCAGAGTGCCGGAAGAGAGGGTTGAACAGATGAGTTTTGAATCTCAAAGCTTTGCGTGATCTTTTTTCCGTTTCCGGCGGTTCCAGTCATGATGACGGTTCCGGAGCCCTGCCATTTTCCAACGAGTGAAAGCGTTTGGCCGTAAAAGAGGTCGGGTTGACGGGCTGGAAGGAGATCGCTCAAGGTGACACCCTCCGAGGTGATTTGAATATTAGTCAGAACTGGAGTGGAAATGATATTTTTGAACCGTGTTACGGCAGCGTCACATTCGGAGGAGTGCGTCACGATAAAGTGGTCGCGACCGGCGAAGTGGCTGAGACCTTCAAGGAGGTGCCGGTTGACACTTGACCCGACTCCGAGCGGAAAGACGTTGGTTCCGGTGCCTTTGTGTTTGATGAGGTCGAAGACTTCAGTCTCGGCTTCGATATAGCCGTCAGAAATGAGGACCAATGAACGTGAGCGGTCGTGATCGTGAGGAAGTTCAAGAGCTTCCTCGAGAGCATTCAAAAGGCGGGTGCCTCCGGTACCATTGGCGCTGTTGAGAAAGTTGATGGCGCGGTCGACATTGGCTTCGGTGGCTTGCAGTGATTTTCCGGAGAGAACTTTATTAGCTCCTGCGAAGAGAAGCATATTGAAGCGGTCTTCGGGCCGGAGTTCTTCGGCGAGCTCTTTGAAAAGATCTCTAGTGAGATTGAGAGGGAAGCCTTTCATCGAACCGGAGACGTCGATTACGAAGATGAAGTCGCGCTCTGGAATGTCCTGGGGAATGACCTCGCGAGGTGGCTCAAGCTGGAGGAGGAAGGTGTTTTCCTCGCTTCCCTTGTGGGAAAGGAGACCGCTAAGAATTTTTTGCCCGGATAATTGATAGCGGACAATAAAGTCGCGATCAGGCTCAGATTCTTTGAGTTTGAGTGAAACCGAGGTTTTGCTGGTGAAGTTGATCGTGGCGTTGTCGTGGCTTGGGCAGGCCAGATTTTGAATGGGGAGTGGACTGCTCAGGTTCACGTTGACTGAAAAACGAGTGAGCGTCTTTTGTTCTTCGTCGAGGAAGGGATTGCCAATGCTGTTTGGTGTCGCGTTCTTTTCGCGATAGCGAGGTCCAATGGCAGTTGGAATGAGGAATTCGTAGTCGCCGGAATTCGATTTTAGGATTTCGCTGTAGTTGAGAGTCAGAGTGAGTTGGTCGCCCGGAAGAATGGTGGCCATTTCCATGGAAAAAACGTTCGGGCGTTTTTGTGTGAGGAGACTGGCTGACTTTTTTTGCTGCTTAGCCTCTTCAAAGGCCTGCCGGGCTTTTGTCTTCTCCTGGATTTCCGCTCTTATGGTGCGATCTCCGATTTTCATCGTCATGCCGTGAACCGCGGCGCCCGACGAGGCGGGGAAAAGATAGGTGGCATCGATAGTCTTGTTGCCATCGTTTGTGTAAATCTGAGTCAGTGTGATCTGAGCGATTGAACCAGCGATAGTCACTTCGGAATGTGATGACTTAAGAGGAAAACAGTCGATGTCATGATCTCCTTGGACTTCAAAATAAGGCGACCTTTCCGAGCCAACCACAATGGAGATCAGGAGTATGAAAAGGGGTATGGCTCGTTTCATTCTGGTCGTAACGTGGTTCGGTTTTATGAATGCTTTATGATCCCAATGTGAAATTTTGGGGAAATTTCAGTTTACGCGTAGTAATTCATGCTGGGTGGACGAAGGAAACCGATAAGGGTTTGATTCGAAGTTTTCGCGAAGCTGATGGCCAGAGATGATGGGGCTGAAATCCCTGCGACGAGGGGCAGGCGTACGGCGACGGCCTTTTGCATGAGTTCGAATGAGATGCGTCCCGAGACGAGAAGGAAACAGCGCGTGAAATCGATTTCCTTGATGAGTCCTTCGCCAATGACTTTATCAAGGGCGTTGTGCCTTCCGATATCTTCGCGAAGGATAAGGAGCTTTCCCTCCTGTGAAAAGATTCCTGAGGCGTGAATTCCTCCGGTTGAATCGAAGTTGGACTGAGCGGCTCGCATGGTATCGGGTGCCGACTGAATGACGATAGGATCGAATACTGGTTTGTGCCCGATAGGAGGATGGTTTTGTAAGATGGCGTCGACTGTGGCTTTGCCGCAAAGGCCACAAGAGGATGCTGAAAAGAGGTGGCGGGTGAGTCGTTCCCAGTCGCATTCATGATTATCGATAAGGAAAACCATAGCGTGATTGTCACGGGCCTCGAGGTCGATGCGCCGGACTTGTAAGTTGCTGTCGATAATTCCCTCAGTGAGTAAAAACCCCATTACGAGGAGTTCGTCGTCGCCTGGAGTTCGCATGAGAACGGCGAGTGGACGGCCATCGACCACGACTTGCAGAGGCTCTTCAACCGCAACAATATCGTTGAGTGGTGTTTCTTTTCTTTCAGACCATCGGGTGATCTGACAGGCGAGGGACGACTTGGGCATAGCCCGACTCTATCAAACTCTGGGAAGAATTCACGCTCGAGTTAAGCGAGAGGGGTCGGATAGTTGCCGTTTTTGATGAGCACCGCAATGCTCTCGACAACATGGGGCTTGTCTTCTGGGTAGGTGACGCCGAACCAAGAGGAGGAGGTTTCGAGGACATGGCAGTCGGCGATGCCACGATTTACGAGTTCATCGACGACGGTTGGAATGTAGCATTCACTTTTTGGTTCGGTGCCGTGTTCGGCGAGGAACTTGGTGAAGTGATTCATGAGTTCAGTGAGGAAAGAAACAGGGAAAGCCCAAAGGTTCATCGAGACGACGACATTTTCCTCAACGAGGCAGGCGTTGCCAGCGATTCCGCGTCCTTCGATTTGGTTGTTGTCTTTGCGGGAGATTTCGACGACTTCCTCGACGCCTTTGAGAAGACCGTTGTCGATTTGGCAAATGCCGCGATTGACCGCGCCATGATCGGAGAGAGTGTTGACGATGTGATAGCCGACGAGCGCGTAGCGTGCTTTTGCGCTGGCGGGATGTTCGCTGGTGAGGAAGCTGGCAGCCTGTTGGTAGGCGTTGGTCCCGTAAAAATCGTCGGCATTGATGACGGCAAACGGGCGATCTATTTCGTCGCGTGCAGCTAGAATAGCGTGGGACGTTCCCCAAGGTTTCTCGCGTCCTTCGGGTAAGGAGTAGCTTTCGGGGAGGTCGTCTAACTTTTGGAAGGCGTAGGCCACTTCGACTTGGTTGGAAAACTTTGCGCCCACGGTGGTTTGGAAGGCTTCGGCAAAGTCTTCGCGAATCACAAAAATTACTTTGGAAAATCCGGCGCGGATCGCATCGAAGACTGAGTAGTCGAGAACAGTTTCTCCATTGGGACCCATGGGATCCATTTGCTTGAGACCACCATAACGGCTGCCCAAGCCAGCTGCGAGAACGACGAGTGCGGGAGAATTTTCCATGTCGAGCTGATTTGGAAGGGGGGGGGAGTAATTGGCAAGGGAGAATCTCCATTGTTTCCTTGGTCAAAGTGCCGGTGGTGCGCTATTTCGGGGGCGTGAAAATTTGCGTTGTCGGAAAAGGTGGACGTGAGCATGCCCTGATTCGGGCCCTCCGTGAGTCGGCGAGCCAGCCCGAAGTATTTTGTTTCCCCGGGAGCGAAGCGATTCATGAAATCGAGGGGGCTGGACGGGTAGAGGCTCACGATCTGGATTCCTTGATTTCTTGGATGATGATGGCGGGCATCGATTTATGCATAGCTGGTGAGGAAAGTTACCTTGTGACCGGGGCAGGCCTCGCGAATCGATGCGAAGAAGCGGGGATTCCTTGCTGGGGCCCCCCGTTTGCAGCGGCGCAGATGGAAGCGTCGAAAGAGTTCGCGAAAGAATTCATGCAGCGGCACGAAATTCCGACCGGTGCGGCTTCGGGTTGTGCGGACGTGGATGAGGCGCGGGCTGCGATTGGCGGTAAGTATCCGACAGTTTTAAAATTCGATGGTTTGGCTGCTGGTAAAGGGGTAGCGGTTTGCCCTGATGAAGCTTCGGCCGAGGAGTTTTTGCAGGAGGTGATGGTGGAGAGGCGATTTGGTCCGGGGCGGCTTTTAGTCGAGGAGTGTCTGGTGGGGCCCGAAATTTCAATTTTTGCGGCGGTCAGTGGACCGGATTATCTGATCCTCACTCCGGCTCGTGATTACAAGCGCATCGGTGAAGGAGATGAGGGGCCGAATACT
The DNA here is from genome assembly GCA_029242935.1 of Akkermansiaceae bacterium. Taxonomy (GTDB): domain Bacteria; phylum Verrucomicrobiota; class Verrucomicrobiia; order Verrucomicrobiales; family Akkermansiaceae; genus SW10. The sequence goes on along the minus strand of JAQWSX010000167.1, from coordinate 2,061 downwards.
GGCGGAATGGGCGCAGTAGCGAGCCGGCAGTTGGCGGATCCCGAATTGATGAAGCGGATCGAAGAGGAAATCGTGGCTCCGACGGTGGATGGATTAGAAAAAGACGACCTGAACTACAAAGGTTTTCTCTACTTTGGATTGATGCTCACAGAAAAAGGGCCAAAAATTATCGAGTATAATTGTCGCTTTGGAGACCCAGAGTGTCAGGCGGTCATGCCTTTGGTTTCAGGAGACCTGGCGGAATTTTGCCTCGAAGGTGCCAAGGGGAATCTCAAACCTGAATTGCTATCATTTAGTGAAGGTTGGTCGGTGTGCTGTATTTTGGCTTCAGCCGGTTATCCCGAGTCATCCCGCGTGGATGATGTTATTAGTGGTTTGGACGCGATTAGAGATGCCCGTGTTTATCATGCCGGAACGAAAAAGATCGGAGACGACTGGGTCACGAATGGAGGCCGCGTCTTGGCGATAGTGGCCGGGGGGGAGACTCGCCAGGCCGCAGTTGAGCAAGCTCACGCCGAGGCGGCTAAGGTGACTTTTGATGGGAGTCAGCGTCGTGCTGACATTGGTCGCTTGCATTTCTGACCCTACTTCCTAGCATTCGGCCAACCGAATGAGCATTGCCCTCGATCCCGCAGCCATGTCGGCGGCCATTGACCGCCTGGCGGGTCAGATTCTTTCGGCGGCCGATGGTCAAGCCATCGATCTTGTGGGGATTAGGAGTCGCGGTGATGAGGTGGCCGAAAGGGTCTTTGGAAAGCTCGTCGAGAGTGGAGCGCAAGCTCGTCTCGGGGTTTTGGATATCTCGCTTTACCGTGACGACTACGAGCACCTGAGCAGTAATCCGACCCTTCAAAGTAGTGCAATTGATTTCCCGGTCGATGGCTCGCACGTTGTCTTGGTCGATGATGTGATTTTTACCGGTCGAACCATCCGGGCGGCCTTGGATGCTCTCTTTGATTACGGTCGTCCAGCTAAGGTGGACCTCGCAGTTTTGATCGACCGGGGGCATCGGGAAATTCCGGTGGAACCTCGATTTGTTGGTGAACATCTTAAGACGGACCGAATGGATCGTGTTGATGTCAGTTTGGAAAAAATTGATGGCAAGGATGCTGTCGAAATTATTACTCAATAGAATAGCAATTTATGGCCCGAAAAGATTTCCTGGATATTGTCTCACTCGACCGCGCGGAAATCATTCATCTGCTCGATCAAGCAGTGCCGTTCAAAGACCTCTTTACGCGCTCCGTCAAAAAGGTTCCGGCCTTGAAGGGCAAGACGGTCCTGATGTTGTTTTACGAACCCAGTACGCGAACATTGTCCTCGTTTGAAGTTGCGGCAAAACGTCTCTCGGCCGATGTGACGATCTTTGATGTGCCTCACTCTTCGGTTACGAAAGGGGAGTCAGTTCGTGATACCATTGATACCTTACAGGCGATGCGGGCCGACTACATCGTCGTGCGCCACCATCTCTCTGGCCAGCCGGCTGCAATCGCACGGCAGACGAATGCTTCGGTCATCAATGCGGGTGATGGGGCGCATGCGCACCCGACACAGGCTTTGCTCGATGCGTTTACCCTTCGGGAAGTTTATCCCGAGTTGCCGGGCCGCAAGGTGGTGATCATGGGCGATATTCTTCATAGCCGGGTGGCGCGTTCTACGAGCACGATTCTGGACAAGCTCGGAGTTGAGGTTGCTTTTTGTGGTCCGGGAAGCTTGGTGCCGCAGACTCGTTTCAAACGTTTCACCAATTACGAGGAGGCGATGAGTTGGGGGCCGGATGCGGTTTACCAACTACGAGTCCAGAAGGAGCGACAGGATGCGCCATTTTACCCCAGTGATCGTGAGTATCATTCGGTTTATGGGATCACCGAGGATCGCCTCAAGGAGATTAGTGATAAGGGAATCTACGTGATGCATCCTGGGCCGATTAACCGTGGCGTTGAACTTTGTGATGCGGTGCTCGACTACGACCGATGCCTCATTTCCCAGCAGGTAGAAAATGGAATCGCGACCCGGATGGCAGTGCTCTTTGGCCTTAAACCAGATTTGAAAAACGAACCC
>JAQWSX010000162.1 GCA_029242935.1 Akkermansiaceae bacterium | reverse complement strand
CCCGCTTTATGGTCCATCAGGTTTTAGCCCGGATGATTATCTTGTTCTTCGCGCGGTCTTCCAATCCGGTAAAAAGGTGACTTTAGGGGTGACTCATTTGGGGACCGGTCTCTCAGCTGTCGCGTCAGATGAATGGAGTGGAAATAGTTGGGATGGGGGTGATATTATGGGGATGGGGCGTTGGTCTGGCGGTCGCGGGGGTGACCGGAATCAGCAACTCTCCACGTTGCCAGGAGCGACGACGGCATGGCCTGGCTTCGAAGGGCAGATCGCCAAGTTCAGTCTATTTGCGGTGCCGCTTCCGGCCACAAATTCTCCAGTGATAACGAGTGCGCTAGAAATCACCAATATCATTTACGATGAGGATTCGGATCGAATCACACTGACTTGGAATACTAAATCAGGAAAAGTTTATGGGGTCTATGCCTCGCCTGACGGACAAGACTGGGCCACTGAAATCGATGATAGCGTGACCTCAGATGGGGACACTGCGACCTTCACTTTTGGTAATCCTACACCGGGTCTTGAGCGCCAATTCTTTCGGGTCGTGGAGTTTTAAGGGTGTAAGCAGCACGAGGCTGGGCGCGGGAGCAATCTCCCGCGCGGCAGATCAATAATCCATGGGAATGGGATCGGTTGGAAGGACTTCATTACCTTCCCAGATCACTTCTTTAGTCTTGGCATCGTAGGTTAAAATGCGCGAACGACTTCCAGGGGCGGGCTTACGGCTGATTTTGGGAATCCACTTTTTATGCTCGGCAATGATTTTTTCGTAACCGGATTTCCCGATCAGGTTTACCCATTCGTTTGGATCCTTTTCCATGTCATATAGTTCCTCGCTGCCGTCTGCGTATTGGATGTAGCGCCAGTTCTCCGAGCGGACACCATGGTTGTCGTGGTTATGCGTTGTGATGGCAGGGCGCTCACGTTTGGCTTTGGCGTCTTTGAGCTGGGGTATCAGGCTGAGACCTTCGAGATGGCCAGGCTTTGTTGCTCCTATGAGTTCGGAAAGCGTGGGGTAAATATCGAGCAGTTCGGCAGGCTGGCTTGAAACACCTTTGGCAATTCCGGGCCCAGTGAAAATGAGAGGAACCCGGGTGCCGTCATCCCAAAGGGTGTTTTTACCGGTAATTCCTTTTTCGCCGATGTGCCAGCCATGGTCTGACCAGAGAACGACGATGGTGTTGTCGGCGAAACCATTGCGCTCAAGTGCTTCCATGAGTTTCCCGATTTGAGCATCCACAAAGGTGGTGCAGGCGAGGTAACTCCGAGTGAGGTTCATCCATTCGTTATGTTCTTCGAGCCAACGGAGACGGGGCTCCGGAAGCGACCAATGCATATACCAAGAGAATCGCGGGGTGTCTTGGCGGTCGTCGCGTTTGAGTTGAGCCAGCTGAGTTTTGTCTTCGGGATGCATGGCGAACCACTTCTCGGTTGCGAAGCAGGGAACGTGTGGCAGGAAAAATCCGGCCGAGAGAAAAAAGGGACCTTGGGGTTTTGAATCCAGCGTTTCGACGGCCCACTCGGCGATCTTGTAGTCGCCCTTATCTTTGTCTTGGTGCGGAAAGAGTCCCCAGTCGACGAGACGCATTTTGCTGGGAGTATCGATGAGCTTTTTTTTAGGGAAGGGCGCTCCTGTGGCGCCGGGTCCAAGGTGATCGAACTCGGAATCACTCTTTTTCCTGCCATAATTACCGTGGTAGATTTTTCCGGCAGAATAGGTGGTGTAGCCGTTTGCTTTGAGATGTTGAGGGAGAGCGGTAAGATCTTTGTAGGGATCTAATTTCCGAAACCAAGGAGCGAGTCCATAGATGCCGGTGGTATCGGGGCGAAGTCCCATCATGAGGCTGGCGCGCGAGGAGTTGCAAAGGGGTGATTGACAGTGGGCGTTCGTAAATAGAGTGCCCTGAGAGGCCAATTTATCGATATTGGGAGTCTTGGCGTTTGGATGTCCGCCGAGGCAGCCAATCCAATCGTTTTGATCATCGATCGCGATGAAAAGGATGTTGGGCTTCTCAGCGGCGAGGGAGGTGAGAGAGACAAAGAGGGACAGAAAAGCAATTCGCATGCCCTACTTTAGGTAAACTTCAGCAGTGAAGTCGACCCGGGAACTCATTTCCGCTTCACGAATGCGATGGTTCTGAATCACTCCGGGACGCTTTTTTTCCCATTTGTCGACCTTTTTTAGCCAATCGTCGAGAGATCCGGTTGGGCCGCTGAGAGTGAGAATGACGTCGATAAACTGTTGATTTTCAGAGGGATCGATATGTGCGTGACGAACGTCGATTTCTTCCGGGACATCGGGAAGTTGGCAAGCTGTGGTGATTTGAGTGGCGACGGCTCGGAGTCCCTCCTGTTGCTGGTAGCGGTGGAAGAGGAGCATGGCGACCACGGTGGCGAGGATCACCGTAAGGTAGGTCAGGACTTGGCGAAGGCGGCGAATGGACATATTGGGGAACGACTTGCCGAAAGGTAGAGGTCACATTACATCTCTTCAATGATCTATCTCGATAACCACGCGACGACGGCGGTGCATCCCGAAGTGGTGGAGGCGATGATGCCCTTTTTGACGGAGCATTTCCACAATCCCTCAAGTGGGTATCGGGCCAGCCGGATTGTGAAGAATGCCATCGCAGAAGCTCGTGGGCAGGTCGCGGAATTGATTGGCGCCAAGGAAGAGGAAGTCATTTTCACGGGGTGTGGAACGGAGTCGAACAACATGGTTTTGAAATCACTGGCGCGGATTTATGGTCGTAAGACCTCACGGGTGATCACGGGTGAGATCGAGCACAGCGCCGTTCTACGACCGTGTCAGGCGATGGAGGAAGTGGGGTTTGAGGTTCATCGTTGCGGGGTGGATGGAGAAGGAAGGTTGCGCCTTAATGAGTTTCGCGAAGCCTGTGAGGGAGCCGAGACTGGCTTCTCCAGCATCATGTGGGCGAACAATGAGACTGGCGTCATTCAGCCGATGGGCGAGGCTGCCCAGATTGCGAAAGAGAATGGAATCGCTTTCCACACTGACGCGATTCAGGCCGTGGGAAAGACAGTTGTCAACGTGCGTGAGGTCCCGGTAGATTTTCTAAGTATCAGTGGGCACAAATTTCATGCGCCGAAGGGAATTGGGGCACTTTATCTCCGCGAAGGAGTTCGGTTTGAGCCCTTGATTCGTGGAGGGGGTCAGGAGTTTGGACATCGTAGCGGAACGGAGAATGTAGCTTACATCGCAGGTCTAGGAAGAGCGGCAGCCTTAATGAAAGCAGCCCTAGAGAAGGACCAGCATGCCGAGATATCGGCGAACCGTGATCATCTTGAAGAGCGTCTCTGCAAGGAAATTGAGGGCGTGACTTTGAATGGTTCTCGCGAGCATCGGGTGCCGACTTGTGCCCATGTTTCTTTTGAAGGGTGCGAGGGTGCAGGTTTACTTATTTTGTTGGACGAGGCTGGCGTGCAGGTTTCGACCGGCAGTGCCTGTATGACGGGAAAGCAGCAACCGAGTCATGTTCAAAAAGCGATGGGGATTTCAGACGAGCAGGCTAAGAGTAGCTTACGAATTTCCTTCTCAAGTTTCACGACGCGCGAAGACACCGATGAAGCAGTGGAGCGAATCAAAACGGCTGTAAAGAAATTGCGGCACGTGCAGGGCGGCAGTGGAGTGGGGCCTGTCGTCGTTTATTCCTAAACCCTCGTCGGGGAAAAACCGGGTAATTTCCCGCGCCGCTTTCTAGAATCACGGAAGTGGACTTGTTTGTTTCGAGGATTATTAACAGCGGTCCTACTCGCGATTAGAATTTCTGGAAAAGCCGTAGGTCGTCTGCCGATTGATCTCACTTGAAATGGGATCCGTTTCGAACCATCCTTTCGGCAAGATGATGATCAAACCCATTCCCCGCTCTGTTGCTTTCGCTGGTCTATTGTGTTCTTCCGTGGCTTTAGCCGATAAAGATCAAGCGACCTTACTTTTCAATGGCAAGGATCTAAAAGGCTGGCACACCGATGTTCCAGCCGCTGATACTAATCCAGCCGTCAAACCTAGCTTCATTGTGCGTGACGGGATGTTGGTCAGTCTTGGTAAGCCGGGCGGCCATTTGATCACGGACAAGAAGCACGAGAATTTCCGCATCGAGCTCGAGTATCGCTTCGTGAACAAGCCTGGAAATTGCGGCGTCCTCGTGCACGCTTCCACCCCTCGCGCACTTTATAAAATGTTTCCGGCTTCCATCGAGGTGCAGATGAATAGCGGGCATGCTGGCGATTTTTGGTGCATCGCCGAAAACATCGAAGTGCCAGATATGGAGAAGCGCCGGCCAAAGGGGAAGAATCAGAAATGGGGCGGCCAGCAAGGCGATGCGCGTCGCATCCTCAACCTGACTGATAATTCAGAGAAGCCGGTGGGCGAATGGAACAAGATGATCATCGAGTGCCCTGGCGACGAAATTAAAGTTTGGGTCAATGGGGAGATGGTGAACCACGGCAAGAACTGTACGGTTAAAAAAGGACAGATTGCTTTGCAGGCCGAAGGAGTGGAAGTTGAGTTCAAAGGATTAACTCTCACCAAGCTTAAGAAGAGGGGTTCTTAGTCGCTCGATTCTTGCTTCTCGGGCAGAGCTATCCAAACTTCAAGGCGTGCCCAGCGAACCTATCATTACGACCGGCGAGGTCCTGCTTGTCTACAGCGACCGCGCTTATCAGGTCAGTCTGCCCAATGGCAAGAAGGTGATTGCCCATCCGGCCAAGGCGCTCGAAGCGGAAAAGGCCGAGATTGTCCCGGGCGCGAAGGTCACGCTGGAAATGACTCCTTTTGATTTCGAAAAAGCCCGCATTGCTGAAATTGCTCCTCCTTCCTGAAAATCATGCCTCGTAATTTCATCATCGGGACCGCCGGCCATATTGATCATGGCAAGTCTACCCTCGTGGAAACTTTGACGGGAACCAACCCAGACCGTCTTCCAGAGGAGAAGGAACGCGGGGTAACGATCGAACTTGGCTTTGCCCATTTCGCGTTGCCCATTCCTAACACGCAAAGCGAGGCCTTCGAAATCGGAGTCGTCGACGTTCCCGGACATGCCGACTTCGTGAACAATATGGTCGCGGGTGTCGGGTCGATCGACCTCGCCATTTTCATCGTAGCAGCGGATGACTCGTGGATGCCGCAGTCTGAGGAACATTTGCAAATTCTCACTTACCTCGGGATCAAAAATTTCATTGTCGCTTTGACGAAAGCTGACCTCGTGGATGATCTCGAATTCGTGACCGAAATCTTGGCTGATGATTTGCAGGGGACTGCTCTTGAAGGCGCGCCCATCCTTCCTGTTTCCGCACCGACCGGGCTCGGGATGGACGAATTGAAAGAGGCTATTGCAAACACTCTTTCGGATGCTGCTGACCCCCGTGACTTTGAACAACCGCGGCTCGCGGTTGATCGGGCTTTCTCGCCAAAAGGGGTTGGCACGGTTGTAACTGGCACTTTAACCGGCGGAAAACTCGCGGTGGGCACCCAGCTCACTGCTTATCCCTCGGGTCTCAAAACTCACGTGCGTTCGATTCAGAATCACAGTGCCACGCTCGATGAAGCAGTGCCTGGGATGCGAACCGCCCTCAATCTTCCCGATCTTCCGCTTTCTGCAAAAGGGAAGAAAGGAGTCTCGCGTGGCCACCTCCTTGTCGGAGGAAGCCCAGGTGAGGCAACGCTTGAGATCGATGTTGAGATCACCCGCGCCCTCCGTCCGATTCCGGGGCAAAAGGGAACCCAGCGCCCTTTAAAATCGAATCACCGAATCTTCGTGCATCATGGCTCAGGTCGCACCCAAGCGCGTGTTCTTTTTCCTGAAGACATCGTGCTCAATCCGGGTGACACCTCGATTGCACAGCTTCGTTTTGATCATCCCATTCATACCTTGGCTGGCGAGCGACTCGTGATTCGTGAACTCTCCGGTGAGGCCACTTTGGCGGGTGCTGTTGTGCTGGACCCCCATCCAACCCGTCGTCAGTTCCGCTCTGCGCAGCGCCAGTCATTTCTTCACGCCCGAGCGAAAGCTCCCAACGACCTTCAGGAGCTCTTGCGCACCCATCTGGAGCGTGATCATTTCGTCCCGACCCACGTTCTGAAGCAGTCGCTGCCATTTTCGGACGCCGGTGTTAAGGCTGCGCTGAAAAAGCTGACGAAAGCCAACGAGATCGTGGCTCGCGGGGAGAAACATTTTGCTTACGCGTCCTATTGGAAAGAGGTCGTTAAAAAATCATCCAAAGCAGTTCAGGATTATCATCTCAGTCATCCTGATCATGTGGGAATGTCGACTGATCTTCTTAAAAAAAATCTCGGCACGGCGACTGCCGTGCCGGGGCTATTTGATGCTCTTTTAATTCAGCTGGCCGAAAAGAAATTCAAAGTTGCCGAGAATATTATCTGCCACAATTCCCATTCACTTGAGCTCCCTCCTGAACTCGAGGCTCCCGCTGCCGAGATCCTCAAAACACTCGAGGAGTCGGGCCTAGCTCCTCCGTTACCAGCGGAGTTACAAGCGACGCAAAATCATCAAGCGGCTTATAAATTTCTCGCACGGACTCGCCAAATCATTCCTCTGGATCCCAAGGTGACTTTGGGAGCTGCCGTCTTCCAAACCACCCTTGATCAGATAAGAGGTTTCATAGAAAAGAATGGGCAAGCGACGGCTTCCGAGTTGCGTCAGCATCTCAATACTTCTCGAAAGGTGATCATGCCTCTGCTCGAGCGATTGGATCGTGATAAAATCACCCGGCGTGATGGTGATTTTAGAACCTTAATCTAGCTTTTCTGGCAGCGGAGGAGCATGCCCATGTAAAAGTTTGCTAAAGCCAAGGTTTGGATAATGGCGCTCCTAATTTTTGGACGATTACTTCAAGAGTTGGTTTAACCAGTCCATTGATTGGGCCTGCCAAGCATCCCACATGGGGCCTTTGTAACCATTGAGTCCGTGGCCGCCCCGAGGGAGTGGGAGGTATTTTGAAGCGACGTTTTTTGTGACGAGAGCTTTGTGAAATTTTTCGCTGTTACTAGCGAGAACGACGTGGTCATCGATGGCGTGAGCGAGGTAGGTTGGTGGAGTTCTTTTGGTGATGTGGAGCTCATTGGAGTAGAGTTCGATGAGGTCTTCGCCGGGCTCGGCACCGAGGAGATTTCGGCGAGATCCTTTGTGGGTTCCTTCGCTCATGGTGATGACGGGGTAGACAAGAATGGCGAAGTCTGGACGGCTACTCTGCCGTTGGATTGGGTCTGTGGTTTTGCTTTTACCAAGATCGTATTTGGTGACGGCCATTGAGGCGAGATGGCCGCCGGCGGAGAAGCCGATGATGCCAATCCGATTTGCTTTGAGATTCCAGTCGGTCGCTCTCATGCGGGTCATCCGGAGGGCCCGTTTGACATCGAGAAGCGGGCGGAGAGGGTTTCCTTTTGGAAGACGGTAATTGAGGACTATTCCGGTGATGCCATGGGTGTTCAGCCACTTGGCGATGGGAGCACCTTCGCCTTTAACAACCTGTCCGTAACCGCCACCGGGCGTAATGACGAATGCGGTGCCGTTTGGCTTCTCTGGGTGAAAGACTGTGATAGTGGCATTGGTCTGCTCGAAGTTTCCGCTGCCAAGTGGAGCTTTTCCCTCAGGCCACAGATTGATCGCTTCATTGGATTGTTGGGCGGAGAGTGTCGCGGCCAGGGCGAAAATGATGGCGAATGCGGTACGGGAAAATCGTCTCATTGCAAAGAGGGTGGCTGAGAGGATGACTGGTCGCAAGTTCAGTTTTATTTCGCACAAGGGGCGTTTGATAAAGCCGGGCCAGAGAAGTGCATTTCCTTTAGAAGAAGTGGGAGGAAGTGGCCCTATTATCTCCTGGTGGGATTTCGAGGTAGCCGGTGCCATCGAGAGGGGTCACGAAATCGCCTGAGTTTTGTGGGGAAAGGGAGACCGCCTTGCCTTCAGAATTGATTTTTGCGGGGAGGAATTGGGTGAGGAATGGGTGCTGACAAATAGGCTTTGCGAGTGGCAGGGTGATGACTGCTGCGTCGGGGGCACCGGTCATGCGACGGAGGAGGGGGATAACATAGCGGCGGAAGGTGGTGAGGGTAGAGTTTGGATTGCCAGGAAGAGCGACGATGCCTTTCCAGAAGGCGAGTGGTTTACCTGGGCGCTGTGCAACTCCGTGGAAGAGA
>JAQWSX010000131.1 GCA_029242935.1 Akkermansiaceae bacterium | reverse complement strand
GCCCACTTGAGCTTTACGGCATCGTCGCCGAACTCGGTCCAGTCACCTGAGACAGTTTTTTTATACATCATTTCGATAAACTCGTCGGAGGTAATGCCCATTTTCTCAGCAATGGGATCGGCAAGGCGGGCCCACCATTTTTTCAAGTCTTCAACGTTCTCTTTTTGTTCGGTGAGGTTCATGCTGGAGAACATGAAGCTTTGGCTGATTTGGTGGTGCAGAATGATAGCATTTGGGTAAACGAATGATTTTTCGGCAAGGGTGGTAATGGTGGCTGCCATGGAGGCTGCGAAAGATTTTACAACCACATAGATTGGTGCTTCTGATCCTTCCATCGCCTTAAGGATGCGATATCCAGCCATGACTGAACCACCTGGTGAGTCATCAATTACGATAAAGATAGGCTTCTTCGGGTCCTTGTTGTTGAAGTAGTTGATGCGTGTCGTTACGCGGTCGGCGAGAGTGCCGGTAACGGCTCCGTTGAAGGGAATCCGACGGTCAGAAATGACGAGGGTGCCGCCTTTCTTCAGGGGATTATCAAGGTACAAGGGCTCGGCATTGGCATAGTCATCGCGCTTCTTCTGGATCTCGATTTCGCTAATTTCCGCCATGAGTCCGGAAGTTTTCATGGAAGAGCCGGCTTGAAGCACCTTTAGTTCGGCGGCTAGCTTCTCTGCTTCGAGTTTGGCAAGAGTTGCCTCACGGGACAGCTCCTCCTTTTCGGCCATAAACTTGGCGACGTGATCAATGTTTTTTGAGCTCTGGGCCGCCGCAGCATGGGCCATTTTTTCGCTTAAGAGTTCCTTCTCAAGTTTTAGGCGAGCGATCTCTGAGCGAAGTTCGATTGTGTCGTGCTTCGATTTAGCTTCAGCGTAGGCGTTGAGAATCGAGAGACGCTCAGTTTCGGATTTTGCTTTGGCGATTTCATCGATTTCCTTACTTTTTGGGGCGGGCTTTGGCTTGGCGGGTTTTTCGATCTTAACAGGAGGTTTTGGTGCAGGCTTGGACTTGGGCTCTTCTTTTTGGGAACGGGTCTTGGCCTTCTCTTTTTTCTGCCCCTTCTCCTTCTTCTTGTCGTTGGCCTTCCTTTCTTTTTTAGGAGGCTTAGCGGGTTCGGCGGATTTAGCAGCTTCGGCGGGCTTAGCAGCTTCGGCGGGCTTAGCAGCTTCGGCGGGCTTAGCGGGTTTAGCGGGTTTAGCGGGCTTAGCAGCTTCGGCGGGTTCGGCGGGTTCGGCGGGTTCGGCGGGTTCGGCGGGTTTAGCGGTTTCGGCGGGTTTAGCGGTTTCGGCGGGTTTAGCGGCTTCGGCGGGTTTAGCGGCTTCGGCGGGTTTGTCGGCTGGGTCGGCAGTAGCTGCGAGTGTGAGTGCAGCTGCCAGAGTTAAACTGATTTTCAGCATGCAAAGATAACGACACTGGTCGGCCGGCTTATCAATCTTTTTCCAAGAATCAGGAGGATTGTAAGGCGTTTCGCTTGGCTTTTTGGCGTCGGCTCATCAAAATGAAGAAAAGGATCATCGTTAGGATGAAAATGACTGCGCCAAGCGCAACGAGATGTTTGGCTTTTGTGGCGATTGCATCGGACTCTTCCTTCACGCTGGGTGGTTTCGAATCAGGGGAAAATAAGAAGACGAGCGAATCATTACGCATTTCAATGGATGTTAGTTTACGCAGGATTTTTAGAAGCTCCGGAATATTCTCTGGATCGTCTTCAGCTTTTTGTTCGAGTTCGCCGGATATCAAGAAACGTGAAATTCCGGAGAGGAGTTCTTCGGGGAGTTCACCTTTGCTCGGGGTGATTTCTGAGACGTTGAGGATTAGTTTCCCGTCGGTGAGGAGGGGGGTCCCGGTAAAGGTCCCGTTTAGGTTATTTTCCCGCGATTCGATTTTAAGGAAACTCCGAACAAAGCCGGGGAGATTGCCGGTGGAATTGAAGGGCAAGTGAATGGTTCCACTGATCGTGCGATTGGTGATTTTTTCAAAGTGAAATTGGCCCCGATAGCTTTTGAGGAGCTCGAAGTGGGCGATGGCAAGATTAAGATCTTGCGCGGAAAGCGAGAGCTCGGCGGCACGATCGTTGCTGACCTCGTGGTCAAAATGGCGGAGGCGATTGACGAGTGAGTTGAATTCGGTCTCGTGGGCCTTTGGATCGGTGACGGGAGTAGGATTGGCGTCCTCTTCGGTAAAGGTTTTGTAGGCGTTAGTTTGTTTTTTGAGGAAGTATGCAGCAGAACTGATGAGGACAAGAATGACCAAAGCCATCACAATAAGGATGAGGCAGCCCGCAAATGGCGAGCGTGGGGCATCTTTTGGAGCTTGATCTGAATTGGGCACAGGGTGGTTTGGCATTTTGGCGCGCTGAGATCAATGGATTTGAGATTTCAAGATAGGAAACTATGCTGCCGGTATGGAAAGCGGGCGGGGAACTATCATTCGGCTGACTCAGTTGACTGACACCAGCCTAATTGTGCATTGGATAAGCGAGGAGACCGGTTTGATCAAAACGGTTGCGAGGGGCGCGCGCCGGGCAAAGAGTTCTTTTGCAGGGAGGCTGGATCTTTTTGTGGAGGCAGATTTCGAGTGGGGACGGAGCAAAAAGGGGGAATTACATCATTTGAAAGAGGTTTCAGTGTTGGATTTCCGGGAGGGGCTAAGGACGAGTTATCGCGACGCCTTGCTGGCAGGATACTTTGGACAGTTGCTGGAATTGGTGCTGGAGCTGGATCATCCGGAGCCGGGGATGTGGGATCTTTTGAGTCGCGGTCTGAAGCATTTGGAGGAAGTTGGTGCAAGCCGTCGGGCAATGTTTCACTTTGAGCGGGAGGTGGCACGGATGTTGGGGTTGGGAAAAGGAGCTCACCTTGAAATTTTAAAAGTTTACGGCAAGCTTCCCAATACTAGAAATCATTGTCTGGAACTTCTTGGGCAAAAGTGAGAGAAGGTTTTGTTCACTCGCGTTTTCGATATCACATCATGCCGACTATTTTTAAATCCTCTCTCCCAAAACTGGAAAAGCTGATTGGCAAATCGCTTGTGGATGCTTCGCGAGACGAGCTTCGGAATCTGGCTGATGATCTTGTAAAGAAGGCTAGGGCGGGACTGGAGACGGATCTCTTGTCGAAACAGGATTTGGTTGAGGGGCTTGAGCTCCGTGGGCAATTACATCGCTATCTTGGAGAGCTTGAAAAAGCGAGGGATGATTACGCCGAGGCGCTTTCGCTCCTCGGAGAAATCCAGGATGCCAATGAAGTTGTGGGTAGGATCTGTGCCGGACTGGCAGGTCTATACGATCTCGGTGGCGAGAATTTTAAAGCGAAATCTCATTACGAAGAGGCCATCCAAACGCTCAGAGATCTTGACCCGCTACCAGTAGGGGACATCGCGGAGTTAAACAACAATCTTGCCTTCATTTATGAATCGGAAGAAAAGTACGATAGAGCCGAAACGTGTTTTTTGGATGCCTTGAAGTCTTGTTACGAAGAACTTGGGTCGAATCACAAGCAGACCGCGGGTTATTACAACAATGTGGGAAGTTTTTACTTTAAGCTAGGGCACGATGAACAAGCCGGCAAAATGCATGGAGAGGCGCTAAAAGCCCGAGTGAATTTGTTCGGCGAGTCGCATTTTGAGTCCGCGCAGAGTTATGCGAACCTGGCCTTAGTTTTGGTAAGGAGCGGGAAGGTGGTCGAGGGTCTAGATCACTTTGAAAAAGCGCTTTCTGGGTTTGAATCGGATTTGAAGATTTCGGCGTGCGACTATGAAATTGTAGCGGCCAATTACCGCGATGTGCTTGAATCAATGGGGGATAAGAGAACGGTGGACGTTCTCGATCAGAGGCTCGCGAAAAATGGTTTTGGCTAGTTTCCACTGGAGATTTTAGTGGGCCATTTCTGGCCGACGAGCCAGCCGTGGATGACTTCGGGGCTCCGAGTTAGGTTTCCAATGACCCGATAGTTGGAGCGTTGGAGGCTGCCAGCTTCTGAACGATCTTCATCGACTACGCAAAAGGGATGGGCTCCGGAGGAATGGATGAAGCGAATGCCGCCGGATTCCGGAATGACGACAAAGGCGACATGGTTGTCGAGGCCGACAATGTGGATTCCCGGGCCACGTTCTTTGGCCTGGTCGACGAAGGTATCGTAGTTCTGCCCGGCGCGAATCGTCATCATTTTTTTGGATATGAAGGTCCCAATGATATATTGCGAAGGTTGCTGAGCGAGTCGGATACGCTCAACGCCAAATCCGGCATCGCGAAGGAGGGTGGAGACAAAATATCCGCAGGCAATTTTTCCTGAGCCGGGAGTTTGACAGATGCCATTAAAATCCCAGGGCGTCCCGAGCCAGCAGCGCATCATGGCGGGAAGCATTCGTTCAAGAGTGCGTTGGCTTTCGGCGACAACATCTGAAATCTCCCGTGCAGTGCGGGCCCGGGAATATCGTTTAGAAAGATCGAGGCGTCTCTCCTCTAGCTCGGAGATCAGCTTTTGGTAGCGCTTGGGATCAGGCTGGGGCATTTCCTTGGGAGGAACGTTCTTGGCTATTTTTTTCTGATAAAAATTAATAAGTAGATCTCGGTAATTCCACCCTGCGTAGGCGCTGCCTGCCAGAATAAGGAGAATGAAAAGCCGCCTCAGTTTTTTCATCGAAGTGAGGTCATCTTAATTAAAGCCAAATGGTTCACCATTCAAACTTTACGGAAAGGGTCACATTGCGGCCGGGCATGTTCTGGCCAGATCCGTGGATGCGGTATGCTTCGTTGGTCAGATTTCCGAGGGCGAGGTTGAGTTGGAGAACCTCTGACATTTGCCAGCCCCCATAAAGTGAAGCGACGACATAACCGGGGGTGCCACCGACCGGGATGCGCTGGGTATCACTGGCGGCGAGGCGAGAAAGGTTATCCTGACGGGTAGCAGCTTCGACACGTCCCGAGATCCAATAATGCTCGGAAGGGGCGGTCCAACGGAGATCTAGGGCGCCGCTGAGAGGATTGAGGCGGCGAATGGGGTCGGTGATGCCACCTTGTTTCTGCTCACCATTTTGCCATGAGGCGTGCGCGAGGATGCGCCATTGGGGGTGGAGATTCCAGATGGCTTGACCTTCAAAACCATAGATGAAGCCTTCAGAGCTATTGGTAGTGGCGAGGCCTCCTATGCCGTCGTCGATACGCACGATGCCATTGTTGATGAAAGTGTAGTATCCGGAGAGTTCGAGAGAGAATTCAGAGTCGTTGAAGCGGGTGCCAAATTCGGTAGTGAGGTATTTCTCCGGGTCGACGTCGGGCGAACCGTTTTCGTCGAGTCCGTTAAGGGAGAATTGTCGGCCGGTCAAATCGTCGAGGTTGGGGGCGCGAAAGGCTTGGGAAGCTCCACCGAAAATCGTCCAGAAATCATCAAGTTCATACTGTCCACGGAGTGAGAGAGCGAAGTTGTCCCAAGAGCCGTTACCGACCTGATCAATGACGGCACCGTCTGGGCGATAACCTTCCCATTGCGCTTTGATGTAAGTGAAGCGCGCTCCGGCATCGTATGTGAAGCGCTGGCCGATAGTGCCGGTGTAATTGGTAAAGATGCCGAGGGAATCATAAGTAGAGTCATCGGCGATGGGTCGATTTGAGGGGTGGGGAGCGCTATTACGGAGGCCTTGAGAGTCGATCTGATCGTGAAAGTAATCGGTTCCCCAAACGACATTTCCAGTCCCAGCCTCAAAGCTTAAACCGAAAGTGTTGATATCGAGGATACGAGTGTCGGAACGGCCTGATTCTCTGACCCGAAACTCGGAATCCTGGGTGTGCTGGAAAGAGATGGTGGTTTGATAGCGATCGGCCCAAAAAAAGTTGGTATTGGTGTCTTCGAATCGGAGATAGGTGAGCGAGCGTCCTTGATCGTAATCGCGGGCGAGGTCGGTGCCGGCGGTTGTGAAAGAGCTCCCTTTGGTCCAGCCGGGATTGTGGATGGTGTTGTGCCAGCGGGAGATGTCGTCCTGATCGAGGTGAGAGTGGGCGAGGGTAAGGGTTTGGGAAGGGGTAAAGGCGTATTCGAATTTTAGGTCATGGCTGAGTTGGGAATATCCGGTGCCGCGCATTGTTCCGAGAGCTGAGTCACGAATGTCGCCAATATCGCTGGCGGAGTATCCCAGCATGATGCCCCATTTTTCGCCGACACCGAAGCGCTGTTCGATGCGGCTAAGGTGAGATTTGGAATTTGTGTCGAAGCGGTAATAAGCAGCTCCCCCGGAGAAAGGTCCATTTTCTCGTCGAAAGTTGGAGGACTTTGAGAGGGTGTTTACGGTGCCACCAATGGCGTCTGAGCCAAAGAGAACTGAGCCCTGTGATTTGACAAGTTCAAGGCGATCGATGGCTTGGGCGTCAAGAGTGTTCCAGTATTGAACCGGGCCGCTTCGCCAAGTAGAGTTGTTGAGTCGGATACCGTCTTGTAAGAGAAGGTTGTGGCGTCCCGTGAAACCACGAATGTAAGGTGACCCGTGACCGGGCGTGGTTTCTTGGACGAGAACGCCAGGAGTGTTAAGAAAAGCTTGGGGTAAGGTGCGGGTGGCGTTTTCGAGAAGGTCTTCGGCCGTTAGTATTTCGACGGCATAGGGAACTTCTTTGGTTTCTTCAGTGGTGCGATTTGCTGTGACGACGACGTCGGGGAGGATTTCTTGGGCGGTGACCGAAAGTGGCAAAAGAAAAAGAATGGCTTTCATGAAGACGGGTTGAAAACGTTCTAAGTGGAGGGGATCTTAGACAAAAACCCGCGATGGCGATTTGCCTCGCGGGTTTTTTGAAAAGGTTGAGCCGGGAAGGAATTCACTCCATAGCCTTGGCTTCTAGGGCGGCGGTATATTGACGCTCTTCCTCATGGGAATGAATGCGTAGGTTAATCTTAACTCCTTCACGCTCGGCGGCTGCCTTGGCTAGGCTGCGAATGGTGGAAGCAGTAAACCCCTGACGCCCGATCAGAGTCGCGACGTCCGGTTGGCTGAGGACGAGCCGAAAATTCACTTTGTTATCTCCCGAGTGCCCGATGCGGAGTTCGGCCAGCGTTGGGTCCTTAATAAACTGGAGAGCGATGTATTGGATGAAATCCTTGAGTTGGGCGGTGATAGTTTCCATGACGTAACGTTCTGCCGGAGTCTGACGGGAGCAAGAGGGAATGAGAAGGAATATTTATGGGAAGGGAAATCGGTTTGTCCGATTTGGAATTTTTTGCGGGTATAAAACGTTTAGGGTAGCCTGCTTTTGGGCCAGCTCAAGACCGGCTGGACGAGCGAACTGGAGGGGTAACCGCGGAAGTTACCGACTATTTGTAGATTTTTCTACTTCCTATTAACGCTATTCTCCCCGGTGATTACAGATGAAAAACTTGAGGAGGATGGAAGAAATTTTGGCGAAATGAGGAGTTAGAATTTCAAGGCAATTCCAGTCGTGAGGGTGGAGTCCGTGGATTTTCTTGTCGCGGCAGGGGTGTTGTCCTTGGTCCAAGCCCAGGCGATGCGCCAAGCAAGATTTGGAGTGATATCCGTGTCGAGCTTTGCGCGAGCGGAAAGAATATAATTCTGTCTGTCGGATGGGTCAAAAATCCCGGTGACATGCTGACTGAAGGTGAGCTTCTCACTAATCTCCCAAGTGAAATTTTGAGCCGTGGTGACTGAGAAGAAATTGTCGGTCAAACCACCAATTTCTTCAAAGGTCATGCTGGGACCAGTTTCTACGCTGAGCGTAATGTCGTCCTCTTTGAGGAAATAGTATCCGGCTGTGGCGCTCGGAGTGAATCGATAGGAAACGTCGGCGATGTCGTCGCGGAAGTATCCGAGGCTTCCTCCTAGGAAGTAAGTTTCATCGAAAACTCGGTTGTGTTGGATGCCAGTGCGAAGCGAATCAGCGCTGGTATCACCGCCGTTTTCGGAAAAACTGTAGGTGAGGGAGAGGAAGGTTTCATCGTCCTTTCTCCGGTATGCGCTATCGACCGTGGCTCCGAGAAAGAGGCTGTCGGAGTTTCCTTTGGCGAGGGAGTAATTCAGAGCGGCAGTGGTAGCCCAGCCCATTTTGATCTCTCCGTTTTTTTGATCTTCCGGTTTCAAGGTCATGCGATCCGGTTTGACCGAATTCTTAAATCCACCCAACGAATAAGAGAGGCCGGTCAGGAGAAGAATATCGGACTCATCTCGACCATCGGCCGGAGTATTATCGTGTTGATAGCGAAGAGCTGTGCGAAGCGACCAGTCGTCGGTCAGGAGGATTTCGATTCCTGCTTCAGCGATGAAGAGGGTATTGTTGAAGTCGGAGGCCTTAGGGGTCAGGATCGTGGACTGCCAAATTTTTAACTCCTTGTTAAATTTGTGCTCAAATTTTTGAGCTAGTCTGAGCGAAAAATAATCGTTGCTCAATCTGTCTTGCTCTTCCCAAGTGTGACCGGGTCCAGTTTCGAGTGAGAGCTTGGTGTTATCGTTTTTGAAAAAGTAGTAACCGAGTGTGACCCCGGCATCGAAGCGGTAGTCGAGGTTCGCGATTTCGTTGTTGAGAAATGAGCCGAAGGTTCCAATGAACCATTGATTGCCGATGAGGTGATTGTATTGGCTGTAAATTCGGAGGCTATTGGTGGTAGCGGTGCCGCTGTTTTCCGAGAAGAAGAAATCGGCGCCAATGTGCCCTTCGTTGTGATCTTTTTGGTATGTAGCGAGTGCCTGAAGTCCGTAGTTGTTGCTGTCGGCATTTCCTTTAGCGAGGCCAATGCTGGCCACTCCGGTAATCTCCCAAAGTGGTTCTTTTTCAAAATCGGATACGGTCAGCGCACTCAGGAAGTCACCGGGAGAATACGTCTCTGATGCTGAGAGTGGGAAGAGTAAAGCAGTTGAGAGGTGCGATAGTGCCAGAGTGGTTTTCATCGATTTGAATGGGTGACGTCCGTTTCTTCTTGGGCGGACACTGGATAAGAACATCTCTTCGATCAATCGCATTTTGTGATCTTATCGGATTAAGGGACCGAGTATCTCGGCTGGGAAATCTCTTAGTCAAGATGAGCCACTTTCGCCAAAAATATCGCCAGATGAGAAGTCACTGGCGGGATAGGAGGTTTCTTAAGCAACCGTGGAATTACTAATACTCAAAAAACAAATGGCAAGATTGTAGGGGTCGCTTCAATCGCCCCTCTGGTTCTTAGTCTAGCGTCTCTTTTTGCCGCCGCCTCCAAGGAGGTCTTCAAGGCCGCCCATCTCATTCATGTCGGGCATGCCGCCACCTTTACCACCCATCAGTCCGCCGAGGCCACCCAGTCCCCCAGCTCCAGCACCACCCATGCCGCCAAGTTGTTTCATCATATCTTTCATTTTGCCTTTTGACTTCATCATTTTTTGCATCTGACCGAACTGCTTCAGGAGTTGGTTGACTTGCAAAATAGTGGTGCCTGATCCTTTGGCAATCCGCTTACGGTGGGTCGCTTTGATAACGATGGGGCGGGAGCGTTCACGCTTGGTCATAGAGAGAACGATGGCTTCCATTTGCTTGATTCGTTTGTCGTCGAGGGCGCCGGTGGGAAGTTGTTTTTTGATCTGCCGGAAGCCGGGAAGCATGCCGAGGATGCCATCGAGGGGGCCGAGGCTCTGGATCATTTTCATCTGTTCGAGGAAGTCGTTGAAGTCGAATCTTCCGGACTGCATCCGCTTAGCGGCGGACATCGCTTTCTTCTCGTCAATCTTCTCCGAAACCTGTTCGACCATCGAGACCACATCACCCATGCCGAGGATTCGGTCGGCCATACGGTTGGGGTGGAACTCGGCGAGGTTTTCCATCTTCTCGCCTTCACCAATATATTTGATGGGCTTGCCGGTGACGGCGCGCATGGAAAGGGCGGCGCCGCCTCGGGCGTCACCGTCCAATTTTGTTAGAATGAGACCAGTGATCCCAATCTCGCGATCGAAGGTCTGGGCGACGGAAACAGCTTGCTGGCCGGTTGCGGAGTCGGCAACGAGAAGTGTTTCGCCGGGGGAGAGGAATTTGTGAAGAGCCTTGAGCTCGTCGAGCAGATTGGTGTCGAGTTCTTGTCGGCCGGCGGTGTCAAAAATAACGACGGTGCCATTTTGTTCCTTAGTCCATTTGACGGCACGCTTCGCGGTCTTGACGAGATTGGTTTCGCCCGGATCGGGAGTGAATACGGGAACATTGACTTGTTCTGCGAGCTTGGCGAGTTGGTCGATCGCTGCAGGACGATAAAGATCAAGTGCGACGAGGAGGGGGCGGCGGCCTTCTTTCTTGAGACGAAGTGCTAGTTTGGCGGCTGTCGTGGTTTTTCCAGCGCCGTTGAGACCGCAAAGGAGGACGTATCCGGGTGGGTTAAGATTGATGGGGGCTTGGTCGCCACCCAAAAGTTCGGTGAGTTCGTCCTGGAAAATTTTGACGATTTGTTCACCCGGTTTGATTGATTTCAGGACTTCTGCGCCCTGGGCCTTTTCCTTAACGCTGGCGATGAAATCTTTAACGACGCCGAGTTCGACGTCGGCTTCGAGGAGGGCGAGACGAACATCCCGGAGGGAGTCTGCAATGTTCTTTTCGGAGATTTTTCCGACACCCCGGAGGTTCCGGAAGGTTTTGTCGAGGCTGTCAGCGAGGTTTGAAAACATGGAGGGACCATAGTCAGCGGGACAGGGACTGCAATACTAAGGCTGAGGGAATCAGAGGCTTTAATCTGTATGGCGTAAATGAGGGAGCTTGTGAAATTCATGCGGATCGGTAGGCTTTGACAGCTATGAAGATATTTACTTTTTTTGCTTTGATGATCAGTCCGCTTGCAGCTGAGGTCTATGAATTACGAACTTACTACGCAAATGAGGGAAAAATGGAGGGGCTATTGGCCAGATTTCGTGACCATACGACAGCGATTTTTGAGAGCCATGGGATGAAAAATATCGGATATTGGCTGACTGAAGGGGGGGATCCAAAGCTAGTCTATCTCATTACCCACAAGGATCGAGAAACGGCTAAGAAGAACTGGAAAGCATTCTCTAGGGACCCAAAGTGGAAAGCTGCAGCAAAGGCCTCGGTGGCTGATGGCAGATTAGTTAAAAAAGTAGAGTCCCAATTTCTAACGCCCACGGATTTTTCTAAGCTGAAATGATAATTTACGCCTGATTTTGTAGTGGCAGAGTCAGAATCTAACGTTAATAATCTTACTCGTTATGCCTGAAAATTCGTTTATCCTCGCGTCCTTGTCCGATTGGCTGGCGCCTTTACTTGTTGTTGGCGCTCTATTGATAGTGCTCCTCTTTACGGTCGGCCAATACAATGGCCTCGTGAAATTGCGGAATCGATTTCGTAATGCCTTTGCTCAGATCGATGTTCAACTGAAACGGAGGCATGATTTGATCCCCAACCTCGTCGAAATCGCTAAAAAATACATGGCGCATGAGAAAGGGACTCTTGAGGCTGTGATTAAGGCGCGAAATGCGGCTGAGTCGGCGCTTTCAGGGCTTTCTCCGGAGCATTCTGGTGGGATGAAAAAGTTGATGGAAGCAGAGGGTGGATTGAGCTCGGTGATGGGGCGATTGTTCGCGCTGTCCGAGGCTTATCCTGATCTGCGCGCGAACGAGAACATGAAGCAACTCAGCGAGGAGTTGACGAGCACGGAGAATAAAGTGGCTTTTTCGAGACAGGGTTACAACGACGCGGTGATGCACTATAACACGAAAAGGGAGTTGTTCCCGAGCAGCATTATTGCTGGTCTGTTTAAGTTTGGCCCAGCAGTGATGTTCGAGGTTACTGATGAGTCGGAGCGTGAGGCGGTAAAAGTGGATTTTGATTAATGATCGGTCATTTGCAGGTGACTGGTTGCTGCTGGGCGAAGTCAACTGACTTTTAGTAGGATGGATTTTTTTGAGGCACAAGACGAGGCGCGGAAAAAGACTAAGTGGTTGATCCTTTGGTTTATTTTGGCGGTGATTGGGGTTGTAGTGGCGGTTGACCTCTTGGTCATTGCGTTGGTGGACGAGGGGAATCAAATTTATATTGTGATTACGGCATCGGTGTTGACGGGAGGAATTATGCTGGCTGCAAGTGGATATAAGACGACGCAATTGAGCGCTGGTGGCTCGGTGGTGGCTGAGGACTTGGGCGGTCGGTTAGTGATGCCCGGGTCGGCTGATTTTGAGGAGAAACGGCTTTTGAATATTGTTTCGGAAATGGCATTGGCTTCAGGGATGCCAGTGCCACAGGTTTACCTTTTGGATCATGAAGAGGGAATCAATGCCTTCGCAGCTGGGACTGAACCTTCGAATGCGGTGATCGGGGTAACGCGTGGGTGCCTTCAGCGGCTTTCAAGGGAGGAATTATCGGGTGTGATTGCCCATGAATTCAGTCACATTATCAATGGTGATATGCGGCTGAACATGCGGTTGATGGGCTTGGTCTTTGGCTTGGTGGTGATATCAATTATTGGGCGTGGGATGGTGCAGTTGCTTCGTTTCCAAGGTGGGTCTTCACGGCGAAATAACAAGGAGGGCGGGAATGTCATGCTGGTGTTATTTTTGTTGGGACTTGGCCTCCTTGTGATCGGAGGGCTTGGAAGCTTTTTTGGCCGTTTGATTCAAGCGGCCGTTTCTCGCCAGCGGGAGTTTTTGGCGGATGCTTCGTCGGTCCAGTTTACAAGAAATCCGGACGGAATTGTGGGTGCTTTAAAGAAAATTGGAGGATCGGAAATAGGTTCGAAAATTAAGGCCCCGAAGGCGGTCGAGGCAAGTCACATGTTTTTCTCGAACGGCGGGATGTTTAATTTTTTCCTTATGACCCACCCGCCTTTGGATGTGCGTATTCGAGCGGTGCAAAAAAATTGGGATGGTGAGTTCGAATCTTCAGAGATTAAGCCGATTGCGGTTGATCGTGAAACGAAGAATGAGGACAGGAAGGGGCCGCTTGACGCACTGCCTGGTGCGGTAGTTCTTGGTGCGGTAAGCGGAATTGGACAGGGAGAGCGGAGACGAATTTCGACGGGGCAACAATTACATCAGGGGATCTCGCAACGCTGGCGGGAGGCGATCCATGATCGGGAGGAAGCGCAGGCGGTGATTTTCGGCTTGCTGCTTAACAAAGATGAGAAATTTCTGAGCAAAGAAGTCTCCTTTTTGGAGGGAGAAGCTGGAGGTGAGGCTAAGGAACTCGCATTGAAATGGCAAGCTGAGGCAAGGGGCTTGCATTCCGCGCGGAAGATCGCATTGGTGGAAATGGCCTTGCCCACTTTGCGGAGTTTAAGTCCGTTGGAGTATGAACGGTTCCGGGACATCACGCGTTGGTTGATCGCGAGCGACGGGCAGGTTGAGCTTTTCGAGTTTATGATTCAGCGGGTGATTGAGCGGCACCTTGGCAGTTACTTTGAACGGAAGGCTTTCCGAAATATTTGCTACCATCAATTTGATCGCTTGTTGCCGGAAGCGAATATCCTAGTATCAACAGTTTCTGAAATTGGGGCGGGATGTGCGGATGATGCTGAAGCTGCTTATTTGGAAGCAACGAGTGACTGGAAAGACCGCTTGGACCGGAAAGGAGTTTCGTCACACGATGAATTAGATGAAGCTTTAGATAAATTTTCCCAGGCATCCCCCTTGGTAAAAAGGCAGATTTTGGTGGCTTGTGTCACGGCGGCAGCCCGAGATGGAAAGCTCTCAAGTCGAGAGGCGGAATTATTGCGCACGATTGCCGATTCTATCGGATGTCCGCTGCCTCCGTTCCCGGGTGAAGTTGTGGAAGACGAGATTTAGCTCGGCCTAGACTTGCATTTCGAGGAAGTGGGGTTGAGGTTCGGAGGTAGATAATGGAGAAGGAACGAGTGCCGTGGTGGCTATGGCCAAACTTGCTGAG
>JAQWSX010000128.1 GCA_029242935.1 Akkermansiaceae bacterium | reverse complement strand
GCCAGCGAAAGGCCCACAGATGAATGGCTTCCCTTTTTTGAGAGTTCCGCTTTCGACGATAACGGTAGCAGTTGCACCGCGACCGGCCTTAACGCTAGCTTCGATGACCGAGGCACGAACGTTAGCTTTAGGATTAGCTCGGAGCTCAAGAACCTCGGCCTGCAACGCCATAAGTTCCAGCAATTCATCGATTCCATCACCAGTCTGGGCAGAAACTTTTATACATTCAGTATCTCCTCCCATCTCGGAAGGGACAAGTTCGTGCTCCATTAGCTGTGTCATGACACGCATCGGATCAGCAGCAGGAAGGTCTATCTTATTGATAGCAACGATGATCGTTTTACCTGCAGCCTTGGCATGTTTAATCGCCTCTTCGGTCTGGGGCATAATACCGTCATCCGCTGCTACGACCACCACAACGATATCGGTGACATCTGCACCACGTGAACGCATCTTGGAGAAGATGGCATGACCCGGCGTATCAAGAAAGGTAATGCTGCGATCGCCGTGTTGGACGCTGTATGCACCCACATGCTGGGTGATACCTCCGGCTTCGCCTTTGGCAACGCGGCTTTCGCGAATAAAATCTAGCAAGGAAGTTTTCCCATGATCAACATGGCCCATGAAAGTGATGATAGGAGCGCGGTAAGCAAGCTGCTCTTCGGGCTCTTCGACCTCTGGTTCTGGCTCTTCAAAAACTTCTTCCTCCTTGTGAACCCCGCCACCTTTTGCTCGTTTTTCACGCTCAAAAACAAACCCGTGAGCTTCGCAGACTTTCTCAGCAATCTCAGGCTCGATAGCCTGAGTAGGAGCTACGAAGACCTCCAGCTTGATGAGATCCGCCATGATCTCGAAAGCCATCTTGCCCATCTTTTCTGCCAGATCGCTTACAATTATCGGGGGTTTTATACTGATGACATTACCATCGAGCTCACCCTCATCCGTGCCGTCATCGGAAGAACCTTCAGAGTCAGCGGCAGGCTCCTCCACTGGGGCCGGAGTTTTCACGAAATCCGGATCAGCCTTATCCTCGAGACGATTGGAAATGCTAGGAAGGATATCCTTTCCTGAATTCTCTGTTTTACGAACGCTACTTTTCTTGGGCTGATCTTCCTCAATCCCCAGATCGAGGGCAGCCTTTTTCTTATCGTCCACGGTCTGCACCTTCGCCGCCTCCTGACGCTGCCGTTCGCGACGCGATGGCTTTGGCTTTTCGCTCAAGAGGTCGAGAACCTCCTCCTTTTTTTCTTTGTCGTCGGCCATTCTAATGCGGGTCTTTCGGTGGGTCGGGTATGATGATTTATCAGACGTGGAAAATCTTCTTTCTTTATCCTTCGGGGGCTTCTTCGGCAGGAACTTCGGCCTCTACCGTTTTCTCAACGGGGGCTTCAGAAACCTCGGAGGCTTCTGGTCCAACATCTTCTCCTTTGGCCGCGTTCAAAATTCTTGTCGCCTCTTCTAGGTCAACCTCAATTGCACTCGCAATATATGAAGCAGGCATTTGGGCCACCATATCAACCGTAACACCACCAGCTCGGAAGAGCCTTCCAGCAGTCACATCATCGATTTTAAGATCTTCAGCAAGGTGGGTCGCAGCATCATCGACACGAGCTTCAAACTGTTCGTGCTGGCTCTCGTCCTTGCGGACTTGGACATCCCAGCCAGTGAGCTTAGAGGTCAAGCGAGCGTTTTGACCGCGGCGACCGATCGCCTTCGAAAGGTCTTCCTCGTCAACCGTAACATTCACAACACGGTTTTCATTATCGAGGCTGAGACTGCGAACAATGGCTGGCTTGAGAGCTTCAGTGACAAATTCGGTGACGTCCTCGTTCCAGCGAATAATATCGACACGCTCGTTGTTTAGCTCACGCACGATGTTTTTGACGCGCGCCCCACGAAGACCAACGCAAGCACCAACGGGATCTACTTTGTCATCGTGAGTATAAACCGCAACCTTGGTCCGATATCCGGCTTCCCTGGCAACAGCACGAAGCTCAACGGTACGATCAGAAATTTCTGCAACTTCTGATTCAAAGAGTCGGCGAACAAAGTTGGGGTGACTACGGGAAAGAATAATTTCCGGCCCACGTCCTTCGTTATCAACGGAAACAACGTAGCAGCGAATCCGATCTCCAACCGAGTAATCCTCCGTGCCAACCCGCTCCTTCGAAGGCATCCGAGCCTCAAACTTTCCGAGATCAACCATGACATCACTCTTTTCAAAACGGCGAACAGAGCCACTCACAATGTCGCCAGCCCGGTCCTTGAATTCGTCATAAATCTTCTCCTTCTCAGCCTGACGTAGACGCTGCATCATAGTCTGCTTAGCAGTCTGCACCGCAATTCTCCCGAAGTTTTTGGGAGTAACATCGAAATCAAGACGCGAACCAATCTCAGAGGTATCCTCTTTCTTTTTGGCAATGCCAACCGGCACTTCGTTAAACTTATCAATGTAGTCATCATCTGCGACGACCTCTAGGCTGGCAAAGATACGAGTATCACCTTTCTTCTCATTAATTTCGGCACGGAGAGACTCGATAGCGTCAGCGCCAGGAACCATTTTGCGATAGGCTGAGCAAAAAGCATACTCGAGGGCCTCGACGACGCGTTCGCGTTCGATAGCCTTTTCTTTTTCATAAAACTCGATGAGGGCAACAATGTCGGTGGTCATTTCCAGATTCGTGGTTCCCTGAGACCAAAAAGAGCGGGTTTGAAAACCCACTCCAAACGGTCGTCAGAAGTTGTTGAGGGATTGCCTAACGTGCCCCGCTGAAAAAAACAAGCCCTAATCAGCAAGAGAGCGCCATCGAACCTTCCTTACTTTGGCCTCGGTTTGCCACGCCGCAATGCCCATCGGAGCGCAATATTCGATGACCCCTGGTCGAAGTCCTAGTTTGCGGCCTTCGGTCGCGACATCTACCACCTGCTTACCATCAATAAAAGCTGAGAGTTTCCCCGTCTCCACGACCACCCGGACGGCATACCACCGACCTTCTTCAAAATTCCCGTAAGTCGTTGTCTCGTTCTCCGAGGCATCCATCCCATCGATGGAAGAAACTCCCACCGTTCCCCCACCCCAGCCCCCGATGATAAGGGTAAGACACTCCTCCTTTGACGAAACCGGAAAGGTCAATCCACAGAAAAAGTCCGACCCCACCTCCTTGCGGGCATCCAACTCAAGCTCATAGGGCATCTCAGGAAGTTCTCCGCTAAATTTTACGCCAGTCAGCTCAACTCCGGCCTCAAGATGAAGCACCCCATCAGACCATTGCGCCGATCCTTCTCCACCAAATTGAATTTCGTTCCAGTCGACCTCTTTTGTCTCGATCCATGGACGCTGCCTCTTTTCCTCACCAGACCTAGATTCATGGCGATCACAACTCACGAAAAACATCCCCAGCACAATCAAAACTAATCTCTTCATTTCTTACTTTCGGTCGGGAATAGCGCGATCTTTCGGACAATCCCGTAATTGCCGATAGTTTCAACATACGAGCCCCCTCGGATTCCACTGTCATATCAACTTTACCGAGTGCACTGACCTCGAAACCCACGAGATACTTCAACGACCGCACGACCTTTCCGTTCCCTTCAAAATCGACCACCATTTCCCGGCCTACAGATCTCTCTGTCCGAACCATCACCGAAGGCAGATTGATCTCCATCCACCTCCTTTCCCTCAGGAAACCAATGATATGTCTCCTTCGATTTTGAGATCATCAATTCTAGCGACAGGGCACTATCCCGTCACACCTTTTCTCTGAAGTCTTGCCAAGGCTCGCTTGAAATTTTCCAGATTGATCCTGCGTAGACTACGTGCCTAAAAAATTATGCCACGCACACTTCTTCTTTCTTTCTTCGCCCTTCTGCCGCTCAACGCCCAGCTCGTTCCTTCCAAGCTCGACAAAAGAATAACCATTCCCGAAGGCCTAACGCTCAATCGCTTCGCCGATCAAAGTCAGGTCCAAAACGCCACCGCGATCTGCATCGACGCTCAAAACCGCGTTTATATTGCCGAAACCAATCGCTGGCGTGTTCAAGTCCAAGATATCCGTCACGGTGGCAGATTCCTGCGCGACCGCGTAAACGGGGATATTTCCAATATGACTCTTGAGGATCGTACCGCCTACCACAAGAAATGGGCCGGCAAGCAGAAGGACTTCCTGAAGTGGGATGAATTCACAAAAGATTCCGAGGTCATCAAGCTTCTCGAAGACACCGATGGCGATGGTGTCTCAGATAAGACCACTATCTACCGCGGTGATTTCAACACCCCTCTCGCCGGCCCCTCCGGCGGGCTCATCGAAAAAGACGGCACCGTATACTTCGCAATGATTCCTGGGGTCTACAGCTTAAAAGATACCAATAATGATGGAAAAGCTGAAGAGGTTAAAACGCTCGTTAATGGTTTTGGCGTCCGCGTCAGCTTTTCCGGTCATGACCTCAATGGATTCGCCTGGGGTCCCGATGGCAAACTCTACTGGTCGATTGGCGACCGTGGTTATCATGTCGAGCAGGATGGTAAGACCTTTGCTCGTCCCGACTCCGGCGGGGTCTTCAGGGCTAACCCCGACGGGTCTGAATTTGAGGAGTTCTACGTCAATCTTCGTAATCCAAAAGAGATTGTTTTTGATGAATTTGGCAACTTATTTACCGTCGATAACGACTACGACCAAGGAGATCGTGAGCGGATCGTCTATCTCGTCGAACATGGAGATTCCGGCTGGAAAATGGGCCACCAAACCATGGTCTCCTTCGGCGGCTCAGTCTACAATCATATTGGCGGAAAGCCTTCGCGCAAAGAGGATCAGATCGATGCTTGGATGAACGAAGGTCTTTGGAATACCCGCCACGACCGCCAACCCGCTTACATCAACCCACCGATCGCATACAGCTCGAACGGCCCCTGTGGGTTGGCCTACAATCCTGGCATCGTCGGACTACCTAAAAAATTCGACCGTAACTTCTTCGTTGCTAGCTACGTTGCCGGCCCCGGTCGCTGCCTCATTGAACGCTTCACTTTAAATCCTGACGGAGCCAACTTCAAACTCGGCGAGCAAACAACCTTCCTCAAGGGAATTGCCCTTACCGACCTCGACTGGGGATATGATGGCAAGCTCTATATTGCCGACTACGGTGGTGGCTGGACCAAGTCTGGAAAAGGCAACGTATACACCCTCGCCGACGACTCAAAGCTCAAATCAAAAGGCATTGCAGAGGTCAAAAATCTTTTTGCAAAGGGCATCCCCTCTCTTAAGTCAGACAAACTCTTCGAGCTTCTGGCCCATCCTGACCAGCGGGTTCGCCAGCGCGCTCAATTCGCTCTCGCCGATCACGACCTCGATTCACTTCCTCTATTCGAAAAAGCAATCAAGCCCAACCAACCACTTATGCGCAGAATCCACGGAATTTGGGGGATCGGTCAGCTTGGTCAGAAAAATCCTTCCGCTCTCAATTCCCTCGCCAGCTTAATTGGCGACAAAGAAATGGAAGTCAGAGCCAACCTCGCGCGCACACTTAGTAATCACGGTAAGCACCTCGCCCCATTCCGAAAGACTCTGATCGCAATGCTCGAGGATTCCTCACCACGTGTCGTGTCACTCGCGGCCATTGCTCTCTCCAATCATGGTCACAAGGACGCAGTCGAACCAGCGATTGAGATGTTAGAGAAAAACGACGATAATGACGTTGTTGTCCGTCACGCTGGAATCATGGTTCTTACTAAATGCGCCAAGTTTACACCCGATTGGAAAGACTACGACCATCGTTCGACAGCAGTCCGCCGCGCCATCGTCATTGCCCTTCGTCGGCATCAATCTCATCTTCTCGAAACCTACTTTACGGACCGCGATGAGTCGGTCCGTCAGGAAGCGATTCGCGCTGCTTACGAAATGGATGTTCGTAAAACCTATCGGGCACTCTCAAACCAAGCACACCGCATTGCTCTAAGAGTCTCTCCTGCAATCAAATGGCATCCTCTGACCGCCCGAAGAGCAATTTTTGCAGCTTGGGTTTTGGGCCAGGAAAAGGACGCCGAAGTAATCGCGAAAATCGCAGCCGACCCAAAAGTTGATTTTCGGACTCGTAAGGACGCGCTAATCGCGCTTCTCGAATGGAACAATCCACCCGTCCCTGATCCTGTCACTGGATTCGCCCGGATCCTTCCCGATAATCGGATTAAACTAGATTTTAACGTCATTGAAGACCTTAAGGGACTTCTCGATGGCGATGATAAAAGCTCGATGGAGCTTATTCCCCGAGCCCTCATACTCTCCGAACAAGATCAGATCCCACTCGGTGAACTTCGACTCACTCGATACCTGAAAAATGAAAAATACCCCGAGGAGGCCCGCGTTAAATCAATGAAACTTCTCGCGCCCCTCAAAAAATCGGATTCCGTTTGGCCGTTCACACTTCAGAAACTTTTCGCCGATAAGAGCGACAAAGTCCGAAGCATGGCGAGAGAGCTTCTCTTCAAGAACGATCCCGATCGCGCCACCGCTCAACTTGGAAACCTTCTCACGAGCAAAAGCGCCACCTTGAAAGAAAAGCAGCTTACTCTGCAAACTCTGACCAAGCTCAAAACACCCAAAGCTAAAGAGATGATCAAGGCTGTTCTCGACCAACTGGCTGCCGGAAAAGCCGAGTCAGGACTCGCCCTCGACATCGTCACCGCTGCCGAAACAGTGGCTCTCCCGCTCGAGAAATTCCGTGCTTCTCTCGCCAAGAACGACCCCAACGCCGAGTGGAATCTCCTCTGCCGCGATGGTGGTGACATCAACTTGGGGAAAAAGGTCTTTTACGAACACGGAGCTGCCCAATGTCAACGCTGCCATACCATGCACGGAGTCGGCGGGGACGTCGGCCCCGAGCTTGGAGCGATCGGTAAAAAACACGATTCCACCTACCTGCTGCGTTCACTCATCAATCCTGGCGCCGAAGTCGCTGACGGATACGGCCTTGGCACTATCACCCTGAAGGACGGCACCGAGATCAGCGGCAACTTCATGCCCGATGACAAAAACGGAAATGCCACTATTAAGTTTGCCGAAACGACCAAGATCATCAAGAAATCAGACATCGCCAAAAAGAGCAAACCGGTCTCGGCAATGCCCCCAATGAACGCTCTACTCAGCAAACAAGAAGCTCGCGACTTGGTGGCCTTCCTCGTTTCCTGCAAGAAGGACAAAACGGACGAGGGACATAAATAAAACACGAGATGAAGGAGCCATTCCTCCATGTTGATTGCTTCAAAATAGGAAACACTTCTTCAAGATCTGATTTTTGAAATGGCGTTGTGAATGCTGCTTGAATAGCATCCCATCCTCTGTGAACAAATCCCTTAAATCTACCGTTATCATCGGAGCCGCTTTCATGGCTCAAGTCACTCTTGGCGAAGATTTCGTCTCCCAAGCCACTTCCCCACAACGCCTAGTCGTAAAAGAAGGGTTCAAAGTCGAGCGGCTCTACTCAGTTCCCAAAAAGGATTTCGGTTCCTGGGTCGTTCTTTGCGAAGACGATAAAGGTCGTCTCATCGCAGGTGATCAATACGGCTCGCTTTACCGCTTCAACCGCCCTGCCCAAGGTGAAACTCTCGCCGACAAGGACCTCCAAAAGATTGACCTCGATATTGGTCATGCTTGGGGACTTTGCTATGCCTTCGACTCTCTTTACGTCGTGGTGAACGACAAGAAGCACAAAGGGCGTGGTCTTTACCGAGTGCAGGACACCGACAACGATGATAAGTTCGACAAGGTCACCTTACTCAAAAAATTTCAAGAAGTGGGCGGAGAACATGGCCCGCACGCCGTGTCCCTCTCGCCTGACGGAAAATCCCTTTACGTGGCCTGCGGAAACCAAACTGCTCTTCCCGATTATCAAAGCTCCCGCGTGACTGAATGCTGGGGCGAAGACACACTCCAACCGCGGGTTTACGGCCGCGGGTTTATGAAAGGGGTTGAAGCTCCCCGTGGATGGATTTGCAAGACGGATCCCGAAGGTGAAATTTGGGAGGTTGTCGCAACTGGGTTTCGAAACCAATACGACATCGACTTCAACCTCGAAGGGGAGATGTTCACTTACGATGCGGATATGGAGTGGGACATCAACACGCCTTGGTATCGACCTACTCGGATCAACCACGTTATCAGCGGGGCCGAATTCGGCTGGCGCAATGGCTCGGCCAAATGGCCAGAATATTACAGCGATAGCTTCGGGTCCGTTGTAAACGTTGGCCCCGGATCACCCACCGGCGTGACCTTCGGAACCGGGGCCAGATTCCCCACCAAATATCAAAAGGCCTTCTTCGCCTGCGACTGGTCTTATGGAAAACTTTACGCCGTTCACCTTAAGCCGGATGGCTCTAGCTACACCGGGGAAGTCGAGGAATTTATCGCCGGACAGCCTTTCCCTCTGACCGATATTTGTATCAGCAAGAAGGACGGCGCGATGTATATCGCGGTCGGTGGCCGTAAGGTGCAATCTGGAATTTATCGAGTCACTTACACTGGTTCCGAAAGCACCGCTCCCGCTAAGCCTCGCAACGAAGGTGCAAGGGAACGCGCCGAACGTCAGGCCATCGCAAAATACCACCTCAAGAGCGACGCCTCCGTTATTGATAAATTTTGGAAGCACCTTGGTAGCGCCGACCGCGCCCTCCGCTTTACGGCCCGCACTGCCATCGAAAAAGTTCCTGTCAAAAAATGGGCCGGAAAGGTCCTCAGGGAAAAAAACACTTTTGCTCAACTTGGAGGACTTATTTCCCTCGCCCGTCTTGGAGGAAAAGAGCATCAGGCTCCTGTAATCAAAGCTCTTCTCGCTTTGGATTATGCCGAACTCAAGCCACAGGAACGCTACGATTTCCTCCGCGCATATGGGCTTACTTTTCTTCGCCTCGGAGCACCAGACGCCAAACAAAAAGCGGCCGTAATCGCACAGCTCGATTCCTACTACCCTAGCGATTCGGCATTCGAAAACATCGAACTCTCAAATGTTCTAGGCTACCTTCAGACTCCCGATATGATCACACGCTCGGTTGAGTTGATTACCAACGCACCCACCCAGGAAGAGCAAATTGCCATCGCAAAAAACATTCGTTTTGTGAAACAAGGATGGACGGACGAATCCGAGAAAAAACTTTTCATCTGGTTCAGCCGCGCAGCCGGCTACAAGGGTGGTGCAAGCTTCAACAACTTCATCAACGAGATCAAAAAAGACCACCTCGCCCGTCTTTCTGCGAAGCGAAAGAAGGCGCTCGCGTCTATCATCGATGCCAAGCCCGTGACCAAAAACCCACTCAGCAGCAATCGCCAGCTCAAGTTCGTCAAGAACTGGAAGATGAAGGACCTCACCCCCCTTCTTGGCTCCGGACTTGAAGGAAATCGGGACTTTAAAAACGGCCGCGAAATGTTCGCGACTGCAACCTGCTACGCGTGTCATCGCTTCAACGAGGAAGGGGGCGGGATCGGGCCCGACTTAACCAGCGCCGGTGGCAAGTTCAGCCCGCACGACCTACTTGAATCTATCATCGCCCCCAGTAAGGAGATCAGTGACCAATACGGTTCCATTACCTTTACCCTGAAGAATGGAAAACAAATCATCGGCCGCATCGCCAACCTGAGCGGAGACACTTACAGGGTCATCACCGATCTCATGGCTCCCGGCGCCATGACTATTATCAAGACCAGCGATATTAAATCGTCGGAGCCTACCAAGTTCTCGATGATGCCTCCGGGTCTTCTTAACTTACTGGAAGATGACGACATTCTAGATCTACTCGCTTACATCTTATCTAGAGGAAACAAGAACGATCCTCTTTTCCAGAAATAGGGATCGAGATTGTCAAAGCCCCGCTCAATTTACTTTTTAAATTGCTACGTGAAGGTAAAGGTGACAAGATCCTTAGAAGTTTATGAAAATAAGAAATTTTTTGCTTATTGCATGCTTCCCTATCACTGCGGTGTTCGGAGAAATGCGCACCTACATCAGCAAGGATGGCAGCAAGACGTTCCGTGGAGAACTCATTGAATATGAGTCGTCTACAAAGAAAGCTAAGATGCGCATAGCGCGCGGCAAGGTCCTCACCTTTTCGATCGATGTCCTCTCGAAGGAAGACCAGAAGTATGTCGAGGAACAAGGTCCGATTGTTCAGGCCAAGAAAAGCCTCTCGGTTGAAACCAAGCATTATAGCAAGCGGACTGAAAAAAATAAGCCTGCTCAGGGACAGTGGCACTTCGAGAAATACGACCACAACTACATCGTAACCGTCGAGAACAAGCGCGACGAGATGCTGAAAGACGTGACTGTCGAGTATATCTTCTTCGTCGAGCGGAATCGCCGCGAATATCAAAACAAGATTGAAAAGATTTCGGGCTCGGACACGATCGATCTCGTCCTCTCAAACGGAACTGAAACCATCACTACCAAGAGCGCCAATCTGGAATCTTGGAGCGATAACCCGGTCATGCCCTCAGGCGGCGGCGGTGGATGATGTTTCACCGAAGATCCCTACGGTCTGTGGGGAACATTCAATCAGCGCCCGATCATGGTCAAAGGGGCTAAGAGCAAGTATCGCGACAAGCTTCTTGGTCTCGTCGTTCACTTAAAGGTGAACGGTGAGATCATCAAAACCGGTGCAAGTAACGACAAGGTCCTGGCCTTGTCAGAAGAGACCGAGTAACCCTTTTAAAGCTGATTTCAGCCCAAAAGGCCAGTCCTTGCGGACCTACTGCACTGATTTATAAACGGCTAAGATAGCGATCTGGGAACCCAAGGCTCCTCTGAAGCAAGAATTGGTTAGGTGATACATCTCTAGATCAATCGGCAGGCGCCCACCCAAATCGGGGCGGCATTGATTGTCTAAGCCCAGGGATTGCGTCTGCCATCTGATTGTGCCAATCTGTCGCAGCTTTGAAATCCGCGGTCCTCGACAAGATTCTTTCCCGGCTCGACCAGATCGAGCCGGGAGAAGTGCAGGCGCTCCTTTCTAGGCTAGTTCGCGAAAAAGGCTTCCTTCAGAAGGTCTTCGAAGCGCTTCAGGAAGGCGTTCTCCTCCTCGACACCTCGGGGGGAATCAGTTTCATCAATCATGCCGGGTGTCGGTTTTTTGGCACCACACCCGAGGAGGCCCAAGGCAAACCCTTGGACGAGATCGTCCGCGGCGTCGATTGGACCAACCTGATGCACTCCAACCGCCGGACGGTGAGCCGGGATCTTGAGGTTTTTTATCCCGAAAACCGATACTTGAATTTTTACCTCTCCCCGGTCGCTGAAGAAGGCGAGGCTGACCTTGGACACGTCATGTTGGTCCGAGATGTCACTCGCTCTCGCGAAGAAGCGGAAAAGGAGATTGAATCCGAAAAGCTCAATGCACTCACTTTGCTGGCCGCCGGGGTAGCCCATGAGATTGGAAACCCCCTTAATTCTCTCTCACTTCACCTCCAACTTCTTGAACGCCGTATCTCCGACCTCCCCGAAGGCGACCAAGAACCGCTTCAAAAACACCTCGGCACGGCCCGCACTGAAATCGGTCGGCTCGACACCATCTTGAAGCAGTTTCTCGAGGCCATGCGCCCCACTAAGCCCGAACGAGAGCCCACAAAACTCCACCAGTTACTTGAAGAAAGTCTTCTCGCTCTCAGTCCAGAACTTGAAAGCCGTAAAATTCCAGTAAAACTCGATTTAGTCGAGGATTTGCCCTCCCTTGAACTTGATCCAACCCAGATTAAGCAGGCGTGTTATAATGTCATCCGGAATGCTTATCAGGCCGTCGAACAAAATTCAGGTGAGATTCTGATTCAAAGCAGCGTAACCGACTATGAGGTTCGCCTTTCGATTTCGGACAACGGCAGCGGCATTTCGCCGGAGGCGATGGGAGCAATGTTCGAGCCGTTTCGGACCACCAAGGCCAAAGGAACCGGACTTGGGATGCTCATTGTCCGTCGCATCCTTCGTGAACATGGCGGAGAGCTCGAAGTTGAAAGCGAAGAGGAGGTCGGAACCAAGGTCACTCTTTACTTCCCGAGAACTGATAAACGAGTGCGTCTGCTTGAAGACAGCGCCCCAATCGAAGTGTAGAAATATTTGTGAAAACCCTCTTAATTGTTGATGACGAAAAGGCGACCCGCGATGGCTTAAGAATGGCTCTCGAGGAAAGCTTCGACTGTTACGTGGCGGCAGATCTCAAACAAGCCACTCAAGTCCTTAATTCCGAAGATGTCGATTTACTCCTTACAGATCTAAGACTCGGAGCCGATTCAGGAATGGAATTACTCGACGCGGCCCTCGCGCTTCCCCACCCACCGGTTGCGCTCATGATGACGGCCTATGGCTCAGTCGACACGGCAGTGGAAGCCATGCGACGCGGAGCCTGGCATTTTGTCACCAAGCCTCTGAATCTCGACGAAGTAGAGCTTCTTCTAAAACGAGCCGTTCGGAATCGAAGCTTGGAAAAGGAAAACGTCAAGCTTGTCGCGGAGAACGAAACTCTAAAAGAGAGCAAAGCCAGTGCATCCCACGGCCTTGACCGCCTGATCGGACGTTCTACTTTGATGGCCAAAGTTGCTGCTAAGATCGAACAAATCGCCCCGACCCGCGCGACGGTCCTCATTGAGGGTGAATCCGGAACCGGCAAAGAGGTGGTTGCTCACGCCCTCCACGACCTTTCTGGGCGTCCAGGCGAGAAATTTGTGGGTGTAAATTGTGCCGCTCTTTCTTCCCAACTTTTAGAAAGTGAACTATTTGGCCATGAAAAAGGCGCCTTCACTGGAGCCTCCCAGCGCCGGGTAGGCAGATTTGAACAAGCTCATGGCGGAACTCTTTTTCTTGATGAAATCGGAGAGATTGATGCACAAACACAAGTAAAGCTGCTCCGAGCTCTTTCCGAACGAACGATTGAACGCGTCGGCTCAAACACCTCGATTCAAGTCGATGTTCGCATCATTGCCGCAACCAACCGCAGTCTTGCCAGGATGGTCGAAGAGGGAACGTTTCGTGAAGATCTTTACTTCCGACTCAATGTCTTAGGGCTAATCATGCCCCCTCTCCGCGAGAGAAGAGAAGACATTGTGTTACTTGCGAACTCCTTCCTATCCGAATTCGCCCGAGAAAATGGCCGCCCAGAAAAACCTCTCACCGAGGCTGCCATGAGCTCTCTGCTCAGTTACGGCTGGCCCGGAAATGTCCGAGAATTGCGAACTGCCATCGAGCATGCCGTAGTTATGTCAAACCAATCCGAACTAGATATTCAGCACCTGCCAGACTTTGTCTCCGGCCTAGGACACCACTTTGAATCATCTTCGGTAAAAAACACCCTTGCTCCCAAGGAGGAATTCAACTTGCATGCCCTCGAGCAACGAGCTGTGCAAGGCGCACTGCGGGTCACGGACGGAAATCGGACGAAAGCCGCGGAGCTACTTGGAATTAGCCGACGTACTCTTCAACGAAAACTTCGCGACGTTCCGCTTATTGATCCACAAACATCATGATTAGTTCCACTAAAGTCGGCGGCTTCGACAACGCCACTCTAATAAGTCGCCTCCTCTTTTTCCTCGTCCTCTTTGGATTGGTAGGCTTCTACTTGATTCTGGGCTTTAAGGGCCTCACCTCAGAAAAGGGAATTGAACAGGCTCAAATTGGCCGTGAGATCGCTCGGGGCAATAATGCTACCACCAAAGTGATCCGTGGCGCTGCGGTTTGGCAGGCCAAAGAAGCCGAAAAGGACATCGATCTCAGCGCTTTCCACGACACCTACCACTCACCCTTAAACCCCTACATCTACGCAGCTGTTTTGAAGGCTGTGGGTGGCGACGATTTCGAAAAATTTCAAATGAATGAGAAGGATGAGAAAACTGTTTACACTCTTGATCGCGTAATCTCAGCAGTTGCAGTCATCCTATTCCTCATTGCAGTTGGCATCAACTACCTCCTCATCTCACGGATTTTCGATGTTCGAATAGCGGGAGCGACTGCTATCCTCATGATTTTAAGTGATCTAATGTGGAAATTCACCCAGACGGGGCTTCCCCAAATGCTGATGCTCCTGCTGTTTTCTTGTGCGCTTTTCTTTATTTACCGGACACTCGAGGCCTCAATTGAAAATCGGGGCGATATTGGATCCCTTGTCATAGCAGCCGTTTTCCTTTCACTGCTCGCTCTTTCCCATTGGCTGACTATCTGGATCATCTTGGGTTTCGTCACTTACGCCGCCTTCTTTTTCCGACCCAAAGGAATCTCCGGCTTTATGATCCTCGGGATCCTTCTTGTTTTTAGTAGCTACTTTTTAGTCAAGAATATGGAGTGGACAGGAAATCCTGGAGGAACTGCATTTCTCAGCCTTTACGGAGGACTGACTCAATCGGAATCCGTAATCATGCGGACGAGCGATCCCGCCGAGCAAACCTACACGATTGTCTACAACCTCAACTCCTTCCTCATCACTACTACGACTAGTATGCTGAGGCAGGTAAATGAGCTTTACAACAATCTCGGTTCTATCCTCGTCGCTCCGCTCTTCTTCTTTGCGCTTCTCCACCCTTTCAAGCGCGAAGCCATTGCCAAATTCCGTTGGATTGTCCTCCTTATGTGGATCATGGGTACACTTGGAATGGCTATTTTCGGGCTCTCAGATAGCAATCTCGCCCCGAATCAACTCCATATCCTTTTCTCGCCAATTATGACGGCTTACGGATTGGCCTTCGTCTCAATTTTATGGGCAAGAATTGAACTACCTGCCGGAGGCGCATTGATGCGATATGGCCACTTCGCTATCGTCATTCTCATTAGTGCTGGACCTTTAATTCTGACGATTCCAAGAGAAACGCTCAATGTAATCGCAACGAAGGATCGTGGGAAAGCTGTTTGGCCTCCTTACTGGCCGGACGCCTTTAGTGAAACTCTTCATAACGCAACCGATGACAATGATGTCATCTTCTCGGACCAGCCTTGGGCTGTTGCATGGTATGCCGATAGAATTTCAATTTGGTTACCGCGAAAAGTTGAAGAATTTAATGAACTAGAAGAACTGGCTACAAATAAAGGACTCTCGGTTGCCGGCATTGTCATGACTCCGATGTCATTCAAGGAGGATGTTTTATTTAGTCCGATTCCTTTCGGATACAACGAAGACTTTGCCCCTCTCATGCTTGATGGACCAGCCCGTGGAGCGTTGAGCCGGTCAAAAACAGACAGTCGAAGTGGAATGGTGAACCCGGGAATCCTAGCGAAACAATCACAAAATTTAAGACCGATAATGAATAAGTATCCGGAGGTTTCCGACCTCTTCAGTAATAGAATATACTTTTATTCTAAACAGCGCATTTATAACAGATAATCCTAGACGCGAGCATCTCGTTCTAAATGGCTGCTAAGAAAAAAACCTCTGCTAAATATGTCTCCGGCTCCTTCGAGGAGGCGACAGACGAGCTTGAAGAGATCACAAGACGACTCGAGGACGAGCCCTCGTCGCTTGGAAAACTGCTCGAAGACTTCGAAAGAGGTCAGGCACTCTTGAGCTATTGCCAAAAGACCTTAAAATCCGCAAGGAAACGTCTCAACATGATTGAGGCGAAACTTCAGACGAAAGATAATGATGAAGATTCAAATGAATCTTCTGATCAGTCTTCCGACACACTCGATGACGATGTCAGACTCTTCTAGCACAAACCTTCTCGACACAATCCAAGGACCGGACGATCTCAAAAAGATCGAATCGGAAAGGCTCCCCGAACTCGCGGAAGAGATTCGTAATAAGCTCATCACCTCTCTTTCGAATACTGGAGGGCACCTCGGACCTAACCTTGGCGTCGTTGAGTTAACGATTGCGATGCACCGTGTCTTTAACACCCCGACGGACAAGTTCCTCTTCGATGTCTCCCATCAGGGATACGTCCACAAGATGCTTACCGGACGAGCCAAGGAAATCGGTAGCATCAGACAATATGAGGGACTTAACGGTTTTCTACTCCGCACCGAATCAGAGCACGACTGCTATGGCGCGGGCCACGCTGGCACCGCACTTTCTGCTGCTCTTGGAATGGCTTCGGCCCGAGATCTGAAAGGCGGCGACAATCACGTTGTCGCCGTCGCCGGTGATGCCGCATTCACCTGTGGACCCACCCTGGAGGCTCTCAATAATATTGCCGAAGCAACCGACCGCTGCATCGTAGTTCTCAACGACAACGAGTGGTCGATTGACAAAAACGTCGGAGCCCTCGCCAAGTATTTCAACACCCTCCAGTCACATCCAGCTTATAACGACATTCGAGCTAAAGCCGCTTCGCTCGTGGAAAAAGTGGCCGGTCCAGGTGCCCGTAAGTTCGCTCATAAAATAGAACGTAACGCCAAAAACATGATTCTGCCGAACGTTCTCTTTGAGAAATTTGGCATGCGCTATTATGGCCCGATTGATGGTCATGACCTTCCTTCCCTCATCAAAAGCTTTGAGTATCTCAAGGAGCAAGGTGAACCCGTCATTCTCCACATCATCACTGAGAAAGGCCGTGGCTATCAGCCCGCTCTCGATAAGCCGGGTAAATTCCACGGTCTAGGACCTTATAACATCGAAGACGGTTCAACCGCATCAGGAGCTCCCACCTTCTCCGAACTTTTTGGCCGCACCGTCACTGACTTTGCAAAGGAAGATAAATCCATTACCGCAATCACCGCGGCCATGCCCGGCGGAACAAAACTGGAAACCTTCAAAGCCGAGATTCCTGAACGCTATTTTGACGTCGGCATCGCCGAGGAACATGCCGCCCTCTTCGCTTGCGGACACGCCACCCAAGGCCTCAAGCCTTTTCTTGCGATCTACTCAACCTTCATGCAGCGGGCATATGACATGATTCTTCATGATATGGCGCTCCAAAAACTTCCGGTCCGTTTGTGTATGGATCGTGGGGGACTTTCCGGTGATGACGGACCGACTCATCATGGTCTTTTTGATATTGGTTACCTCCGGCACGTCCCAGGCTTAGTCCATATGCAACCGAAGGATGAGGATGAATTCATTGATATGCTTTGGACCATGACAAAATACGAGGACGGCCCAATTGCCATCCGATATCCTCGAGGTAACGGCCCCGGTGTATCTATTAAAGATCAGCCAAACCTTCTCACGATCGGCGAAGCAGAGGTCATTCAGGAAGGAACCGATGTCTGCCTCATTCCACTGGGAACAATGATGGAAGTTGCTCTTGAAACCAAAGAGCAATTAGAAAGTAAAGGATACAGCGTCACCTTAATTAATCCGCGCTGGATCAAACCTCTCGACGCACCAACGATCACAAAGTCATCAGCGAATTCAAAAGTCGTCTGCACCTTTGAAGATCACGTGCTCTATAATGGTTTTGGACTCTCGATTATTGAATTACTCCACGATAAAGTCATCGACACCCCCGTAGAGCGAATTGGCTGGCCCGATGAATTTATTGAGCACGGCAAGCCCGAAATCCTTCGCAAAAAACACGGAATGACATCAGAAGCTGCTATTGCCAAAATCTCACCTCATCTTGAGGCCAAGTAAGGAAGATTCTGATCAGTCCATGCCCGGGATTCCAAGCCTCCAACCCCTTGTCGAGCAGTCCCTTCGATAATCAAAATCTCCTTGTGGGCAAAAGTGACCTAGTTTGAATCAGCGCGGCTTTCGCGAAAGATGTCCAGTGACCCAACCGCGATCCCGCCTTCATTTTTAGCTGCGAATAATTAATCGCAGGAAACCATTTACCAATGGTCTCTTCCACTCCAATGATGAAAAGCCGAAAAGAAGGCTTTCCAATTTAAAAAAAACTGGCCTCCAGCAATATTAGGTTCACAAGCAAAACGATTACCGAATTACCCTTAGATGCTTAGCACCCCAGAGGACAAGATTACCATCAACGAAGATGGGTGATGCAATAAATGCTTCGTCCAGTTTATTCTCTTTCACTTCGCTCAATCCTTTTTTGCTGATCTTGGCAATGAAGACCTGAGAGATTAGCGATTGTGATCAGCGCTTACGTTCTGGCAGTTATGGGATTTCTTCTGCAGGCACCAATCTTAGCCGATAATTTCGTATCCCTCCAAGCCTCAAAAAATCACCTTTCTTAAAAAGAACTCCCTATCCATGCCGTTTCATTCACATAAGTCAGCGCTTGCCCACCAAATTTCCGCAGATGTATTAAAAGTGGAGTCGATCTTTCCCTAGACAGTGCTAACCTGCCCCTAGATAAATCCAGATTCATACAATTCCTTTATGACTTCAGAAGAATTTTCAGCCGCCATCCAAGAACATTCCAAATTTATAGCTCCTCTCCGTCACGAGATTGGCCGCGTGCTTATTGGTCAAGATCACCTCGTTGACCGCATGCTTATATGCCTTCTCACCGGGAACCATCTTCTTGTGGAAGGATTGCCAGGATTAGCCAAAACCCTCGCGGTGAATACTCTGGCACAAACTCTTCAGGCTCAGTTTGGCCGGATTCAGTTCACACCCGACCTCCTTCCAGCCGACGTGATTGGAACTCACATTTACAATCCCGGCACACAGGAATTCAAAGCGAAAGAGGGCCCCGTTTTCACCAACCTTCTTCTCGCTGACGAAATCAACCGCGCGCCCGCTAAGGTCCAGTCGGCTCTTCTCGAAGCAATGCAAGAGAAACAAGTTACGCTTGGCGGACAAACACGTATTCTCCCCAATCCTTTCCTCGTGATGGCAACACAAAACCCTCTCGACCAAGAGGGCACCTATCCTTTACCCGAAGCTCAAATGGACCGCTTCATGATGAAAGTCATTGTCGGTTACCCCCAGCGTGACGAAGAACGAGAGGTTCTTCGCCGTATGTCCTCTACTGTCACGACTCCAACCGCCTCAGTTGTTACCAGCCTCGACTCGATCACTTCCGCTCGAGGGCTCATTAATGAGATTCATGTCGACCCCAAGATTGAAGACTACATTTTGGATATCGTCTTCGCCACCCGTGCCGAAGGCCGTCTCCAGCTTTCTGAGCGCCAAGCCGACCTCGATCTCTCCGCCTTTGACCCTCTCATTACCGCTGGAGCATCGCCTCGTGCCACCATCCAGTTGGTCCGCGGTGCCCGCTGTCTAGCCTTTCTAGAGGGCCGCGCCCACGTGTTGCCCGAAGATGTCAAATCCATTACCGCCGACATTCTTCGCCATCGTATCATTCCAAGCTATGAGGCCCAAGCCGAGGATATGAGCGCCGACACCATCATCAACCAACTTCTAGACATTCTTCGTACTCCTTAAGATTCCATGCTGGCTTCAGAGTTAATGGAAAAGGTGCGCCGGATTGAGATCCGGAGCCGCCGTATCGTAAAGAACATGACCGCAGGTGCGTGGCATGCTTCCTTTAAGGGACGCGGCATCGAATTCGCCGAGATCCGAGAATATCAGGAAGGCGATGAAATGCGCGCCATTGACTGGAATGTCTCGGCCCGCTTCGGCTCACCATTCATCAAGCTCTTTACCGAAGAACGCGAACAAAATGTCTTCTTCCTCGTCGATCGCTCGGCCTCAGGCCAATTCGGCTCCGGTGTGACCACCAAGGCGGAATACACCGCCGAAGTCGCCGCCGTCTTGGCCTTCTCCGCGACCCTCAACAAGGACAAGGTTGGATTGCTCCTCTATTCTGATCAGGAGGAACTGCAACTCGATCCCGGACGCGGCCACCGTCATGTCCTCCGCATGATTCGTGAACTCCTCGCCTTCGAACCAGAATCACCCCGCACTGATCTCGCGGGAGGCATCGAACATCTTCTCAAAACTACCCTCAAAAAGTCCATCGTATTTATTCTAAGCGACCTCATCACTCCAACCTTCGATAAGCCTCTTCGCGCGCTTGCACGCAAACACGAGGTCATTCTGATTCACATTTCCGATCCCATCGAGCGCTCGCTCCCAGATATCCCAGCCCTTTCAATCAGTGATCTCGAAACAGGCCAAGTCACACGGCTCACCAAGAAAGATGCGCAGGCACTAGCAGCACGAACCAGCGTAGCTTCCGAAAACGCTGCGTCAACTTGCAGACGGGCCGGCATTGATTACGTGCCACTCGACACAGCCACCGACTACCTCCCTTCAATCATCGCGCTCTTCCAGAAGCGTATTTCCCGCCGATGAAACCCTTCCTCACCGTCCTAAAAATAGCACTTCTTGCAGTTTTTCTTCTGGGGGTGACCTTTGGCTATCTCTTCTTTCGAGTGTGGCAGAAAAACGAACGACCAAAAGTCATTTCGAGTTCTTGGACGGAGACCGAAATCCTCCTCGGCCACGCCTCAACTCTCACACTAGAGATCGAAATGCCATGGCATCGCAAAGTCATACCCTCTCCTCAATCCTACCCCGAATCACTCGTTCCAGTCTTAGATCAAGCCGAACTCACCAAGGGCAGTCTCAATCCGCTTGGCACAAGAGAGTGGACGATCCGCGTTCCTTTCGTTGCAACCGACACCAAGAACCTGAAAGGCGCAACCGCTTCATTCCCCCTCAAGAAGACAAAACGGATTTCACCCACTACCATCAATCTCAACCTCCCTCCCCTCAGTATTATCAC
The DNA here is from genome assembly GCA_029242935.1 of Akkermansiaceae bacterium. Lineage (GTDB taxonomy): Bacteria > Verrucomicrobiota > Verrucomicrobiia > Verrucomicrobiales > Akkermansiaceae > SW10. Next base: position 22,325 of record JAQWSX010000128.1, on the reverse strand, counting down.
TCCGGAAAAAATCCCCGAAAACCCGAGGGTTCCGGAAAAATTCCTCACCGAGCAGGAACCAAAGAAAACCTTATTAGAGGCAGCCAATTTACCCGAAAAACGAACAAACTTTTGGATCTGGGCACTCGGGATCTTTACTCTAATTATTTTAGTCATCTATTTACTCAAGAAAACTGGTCTTATTAAGACAACTCCTCCTTGGGAAAAGGCACTCGCCAACCTCTCAAAGCTTGATCCCCAAGGTTCACCAGTCGCCTTTTATTCGAAACTCACTGACATCCTGAAGAAATACACTTCGGAACGTTTCTCATTCCGGGGACGCTCCAAAACCTCTGCAGAATTCCTCCAGATTCTCAAGAACCACTCCTTGATTCCCAAACAGCATCTCGGACAACTTGAGTCCTTCGCTCATCTTTCGGATCAAGTGAAATTTGCGGACCACACCCCCGATTTTTCGAAAGCACCAAAATCGCTCGAACTCATCAGAATGTTCATCAACGATACCACGCCAAGGCCCGATAATTTGAAAACTAAGAAGTAAGCCCGCTTAGAAATTCGCCGGCTCGTAGTGAGGATCATCATCGGCCATCTCCACCGAAACAAGCGCACTGGCGCTGTCGATCATCTTTGCGCAAGATGGACTCAGGTGACGGAGTCGAATTCTCTTTCCCGCCGTCTTGTAACGCTCGGTAAGAGCATTCAAAGCTTCCAGACTCGAGAAATCGGCCACACGAGCCTCCTTAAAGTCAATAATCACTTCATCGGGGTCATTAGAAGGAACCAAACGCTCGGAAAACTCCCGAACCGAGCCAAAATAGAGCACTCCCTGAAGGTTATAAATCCGAACCCCGTCGTGGCTATCATCGCGACGCAGGCGAACGTGCTTGGCACTCTCCCAGGCAAATACTAGGGCAGAAAGAACCACCCCAGTCAAAACAGCCAAGGCAAGATTGTGCAAAAAGACGGTAATCAAAGTGACAGCGACAATGACAAAAATATCGTGAAAAGGGACCTTCCCCCAGGTTTTCAAGGTCGACCACTCAAAAGTTCCAATCACCACCATAAACATTACTCCAACCAAGGCCGCCACGGGAATCTCTACAATGAGATCAGCTCCAATCAGGATGAATAGCGCTAAGGTCAACGCCGCAACGATACCCGACCAACGGCCACGCCCCCCCGACTTAATATTAATGAGCGACTGCCCGATCATAGCACATCCACCCATTCCCCCGAAAATTCCGGACAGGAAATTGGCTCCGCCTTGAGCCAAGCATTCCCGGTTTCCGAAACCACGTGTCTCAGTCATATCGTCGATCAATTGCAACGTCATGAGGGACTCAATGATGCCGACCATCGCCGCCGAAAAAGCAGTCCCTATAATTAAAAATAACACTCCTTCTTTTTGCCAAGGGATGTCCATGGGTAGCGATAGCACAGGCAGGCTGGCCGACAATTCTCGGGAGTCCCAGCCCTCATAAAGAACATCAGAAATCGTTTTCGTATCAACCACCCCCGAGTAGCTAATTCCTCCAACAACAAGAATCGCAACTAATATTGAAGGCACTGCATTAGTTAATTTGGGAAGAAAGTGGATGATTGCCATCGTCAAAAGCGCCAAAGTTCCCATCACCATAATCTTACCTTGATCCATCCAAGTCATAACCTTTCGGCCATTTTCTATCACAGCCACTCCATCCTCCATCAACGGCGCTTTAAAAAAACCAAATTGTCCGATTAAAATCACGATCGCAAGTCCGTTCACGAATCCCATCATCACTGGATGGGGGACCAATCGAATAAAGCGACCCAGCCTCAAAACACCGAAAAGGATCTGAATCAATCCCGCGACCATAATTACGGCAAACAAATACTGGATTCCCAAATCTTGGACACCCATTGCCATTCCATGCTCATTACCGACACGGACCACAACCGCAACAACGATCGCAATTGCGCCAGTCGATCCCGAAATCATTCCCGGTCGACCACCAAAAGCCGAAGTAATTAAGCCCATAAAAACGGCGGCCCAAAGCCCAACAAGCGGGCCAACCCCAGCGATAAACGAAAATGCAATCGCTTCCGGAACCAGTGCTAGAGCTACTGTCAGGCCCGAAAGGGTGTCATCTTTCCAATTTCCGTTACGCTTGCGAATTAGGTCAAAAATCATAGGGCCAAGAAGTTTTAAAACGCTGAAAAAGCTGTCCACCAGCTTTCAGGGGAGGCGGCAGTAGCCCTGTGATCCCATTTTGGCAATCCCTTTCCCTGTCCATCCGGAGATCAAACCTCGACAGATCGACCTAAAAGATTTCATGCTCTACGAATGCCCAATTCATCACGTCGCCACTTTCTCGAAAAATCTTCGCTCTTCGCCGGAGCTGTCGTCACTTTCCCAAACATTGCGACTGGCAAGAAAAACGGAGGCCCAGTCATCATTGGAGAAGGAGATTATCAATATGAAGTAGACCACAACTTCGCCAAGCTCCCCGACAAATTTTCTTGGCAAACGACCCACAATGTCGCCATCGACGCCGAGCAAAACCTCTACGTGATGCACGAAGGGCGGCCCAACCAAAAAGGCCATCCAAGCATTTTTGTTTTCGACCCTGTCGGAAAGTTCATCCGCGCCTTTGGCAGCCAGTTTCAAGGAGGAGGCCACGGGATAGAGGTACGAACCGAAGGCAAAGAACAATTCCTCTACATTACCGCTTATCAAAATGTAAAATCCTTTGCCAAACTCACTTTGACTGGTGACATCGTTTGGTATCAGAGAGCCCCCATGGGTTCCGGTCGTTATGCCGAGGGCGAAGACACCACCACCAAACGCGATTGGGGACGTAATAAGTTCATGCCAACCAACACCGCCTTCCACCCGACCGATGGAAGCATTTACCTTGCCGATGGATATGGTGCCCACTGTGTGCATCATTATGACGCTACTGGAAAGTATCTATCGACCATCGGCAAGCCCGGTAAAAATGACGGGGAATTCAACCTCCCCCACGGGCTGTGGATCGACAGTCGCGACCCCGCAAACCCGACTCTCTGTGTAGCCGACCGCGCTAACAGCCGCCTGCAATGGTTCAATCTCAATGGGAAACATATTAAAACCCTAACAGAGCCATTCATTCTGCCCGCCAACGTCGATGTCCACAATGATCTCATGTTAGTCCCAGATCTCTCGGCACGCCTTACTTTACTCGACAAAAATGACCAAATCATCCACCTCGCCAATGATGACAACTGGCGCAAGCAAGTGACTGCAAATGGGAACAAACTCCGCAGTCAGCCCAATAAATGGGTGGACGGAAAATTCATTCACCCGCACGACGCCTGCTTTGATAAAGATGGGAATATCTTCGTCGCCGAATGGGTTTCCACGGGACGTGTAACTCGCCTAAAGAAACTTTAAAGTTTTGGAGTTAGGAGGCGAAGATACTTGGTTCCAAATCATTCTTTCGAAAGCTCACCATCTTTAACGGTTATCACTCCAAGTTCCAATCTCCCTCTATCCCACCAATCCAGATTAGTAGTGGTGACTAGCTTTTGCGTATCAACCGGCAAAAGATTCATCAGAGCATTTCGGCGACGGGGATCGAGCTCACCAAAGACATCATCGATCAAGTAAATTGGTGGGCGACCTCCAAGTTCTCGAAGAATCTCTCCTTGCGCTAACTTCAGAGCGAGGGCAACAGTCCGCTGCTGGCCTTCGCTCCCAAAGTCCTTGGCATTCCGACCGGCGATCTCAAGTTTCACCTCATCCCGATGTGGCCCTGCCAGAGTCACACCCCGCCGTGTTTCGGAATCTTGCACCTCCTTAAAAGCCGCTTCAAGATCTCCCTTGGAACGATCTTTATAAGTGATCCCAAGTTCTTCATCCCGACCACTAATTACCCTTTGATTCTCTCCGGCACGAGGATTCAGCCTTTCACAAAGCTCCTGTCTTATACGAATCATTTCTGATCCATGTTCAATCAGCATTTGTGTGTATGCGTTGACCACCCCTTCACGGGCCGAGTACGATTTCAGATACTTATTTCGAGCAGCCAGAGCTCTCCGGTAACGATTCCAGTGACGACGGTAATCCGGATTAACCTGCGTAGCGATGAAATCTAAAAAGCGACGTCGGCTCTCCCCTCCTCCGCGCACAAGATCAAGATCCTCGTTGCCCATCCAAACCACCAAACCACTCTCAGAAAGATAATCGCGACGAGCTCCAATCTCCTCACCGTTGATCCGCAGTGCAAGGCCCTTCCGGTCCCCTCGAACTTGCAAATTGCGGCCCCATGCATCACCCGCAATTCCAAACCCACTCGCTCCTTCGCAAATCAATTGTCGGGTCTGGCGGGCCCGCGGAGATTGTAAGCGGAGCAGCAGGCAAACCGCTTCCAGTAAAGATGTTTTCCCCTGTGCATTTTCGCCAACAAAGATTTTTCCCGCCCTTGGAAGCTCGAGAAACACCTGCTCAAAGCATCGAAAATTCAGAAGGCGCAAGCTCTCAATCACCCCCCAAGTCTGCGGGCAAATCAGCCCATAGCAACGCGAAACCCAATCTGGTTAATAATATCAGAACAAAAGAAATGACCTGACTTGAATTTTTAGTTTTGGCGAAGTCTTAAGAGCTGCGAGGAAACGCCATCAAGACCCGACCCAAGACTGATCAAGCAGAGTTTTCAAACGATTGGTATCAGCAGATGAAGTCTTTGCGATGAAGCCCTTATTATGCGCAAAATGAACGTCCATTTCATCACTGATTCTGGTGAATTCCATACGCTTGTCGTCGTTAAATCTGGAAAGCCCATAACCCTCTCCCCTCCGATCCGGGTAGACCAAGGCAACTACCTCCTCCTCCAATCCGATATCTTCTACGTAACGACCCATTCCCATCGAAGTCTCATCGGGAAGCGGATTGGTCCGGGGTAAAAAGAGAGCTTTTTTACCGCCCGCTATATTCCACATTTCACTGTGTTCCGCAATGAACGCAAGCCGTGCTTTCATCCCCCGAACGAAGCTGATCAAATCCTCGCCGACCATTTTCATTACCTCGTAAATCGGCTGCCCGGGCTGGTGTTCGTTCGACGACGCAAAGCGGCGAAGCAAGGTGATATCGACGGGTGAATTTAATTTTGACATCGCTTCGCGTTCTACACCGAGCCACTTAGCTGTCTCGTTGGGACCACGGGTATCGATATATTCGGCCACCTCCAACCAATCGCAAAATTTTCGAGTCTCCTCATAAAGCCCCAGGTGCTTCAAAACTAGACTTAATGCGCAAAGCGGTTCGGCGTCACGGGGAAATTGGTGATGATCAAAGTTCATCTTCGATTCGTCCCACTCCAAACCGACATCCACCACTATGATCGTGGCATCAGAAAGATCCTCCTCACTTGGCTCACGCCGAAAAATGGAAACCCCATGTTCCGCGATCAGGAGTGCACAGGCCAAAAAATCATCTTTATGAGCTCCACCCGGATGAACTACGATTTGTCGAATCATGGGACGGAGGTAACCTCCCTCGAAGCGATGCTCAATCACGAATGAAGATCTCCGTCATCATACCTGCTCATAACGAAGAGGAATACCTCCCCGGCGGGCTTGCCGCAGTCGCAAAGTCTGCCAAAATTTGCCCCTGCGAGGTTGAAGTGGTAGTTGTGCTCAACCGCTGTCACGACCGCACGGAGGAAATTGCCCGCAAAGCCGGGGCAATCATCGCTCGTGAAGAGGCTAAAAACCTAGCCCGTATTCGCAACGCCGGCTTCAAGGCATCCACCGGCGACATCATTGTCACTGTCGATGCTGATTCACGATTGCACCCGCACTTCCTTCGGATCGTGGTCGAAAAATTGGAACAAAAGATCATTGGAGGTGGAGCTTTCGTCCTCCCAGAACGCTGGTCACTGGGAATCGTTTGTAGCGCACTGATGGCTATGCCCTACCTTGCCAGATATCGCCTTTCCTTTGCTGCCTTCTGGACCACCCGGAGTGCCTTTGAGGCCATCAACGGTTTCAATCCGGATTTTGTCACCATCGAAGACGTAGACTTTGCGGTTCGACTCCGAGATTATGGGAAAACTATCTGCAAAAAATGGGGAACTGTTTGGAGTGCTCCTTTAGTCACCTCATGTCGAAAATTCGATCAATATGGCGACTGGCACCTAGTTCGGGACCGCAACTTTTTGAAGCGGGTCTTCGATGGAGGCGATGAAAAAATCGCGAACGAATATTGGTACGATCAGCGGGACTAACCAGCCCTTAACCCATAGCTGTTCATTACCGTATGGCGGCTCAACACAATCAAAGTAAAAACACCCAGAGCAGTTCCGAGCGGGAAGCTGAAGCAGTTAAAGCCTGCTACTACCATCGAGAAGACCCGCCCTCTCCGCTGACTGATAGACCGGGCCGCGAGGAAATTGAACACCACGTATACGACCAGAAAAACGGCGCTAATCACATCAAAGGCCATAAAGAGATTTTTAAAGCCCAGAAAAAAATCTTCGATATTCACTTTCACCTCAGAAGATTGAACGACCTCAACTGAACGAACCTCCGTTTCCGGCGGAATTGATTCACCATCAGGGAAAGACCCAGCTTCCACTTTTTCAACGCTCGGCGTCTCACTCTTCGTAAACTCACCAATCACTCTAATAACCGACTGTGCGATGAAGTAACGTAGGCCCAAAAAGGCCAAGCCAGCAACTTGGAGGCCCATGTAAACGTAATAAAAGACAACTAGGAGATTGAGTTGACGAGTGTCACGCGGATCTTCCGGCATGGGCGGCGGAACCATTGCTTTAAGAGTCCAGTTTTAGTGCTTCTTTTTGCGCCTCAGACTTGGTGTCACCTGATTTATCTACTCCATTGGTAAGACGCACACCCACCGGCTTAGAAACACCAAACTCTTCCATGGTCACACCATACATTACGTCGGCACGCTCCATGGTTCGTTTGGAGTGAGTTACGATAATGAACTGACTCTGGTCAATGAACGCGTCGAGGACTTTCAGGAATCGCCCGATATTCGACTCGTCGAGCGGAGCATCAAGCTCGTCCAACACACAGAAGGGACTAGGCTTGACCATGTAGATCGAGAAGAGCAGCGCCACTGCCGTCATCGAGCGTTCTCCACCTGACATCAGCGAGATCGATTGTAATTTCTTACCTGGGGGTTTGGCAATCACTTCGATACCACACTCAAGTGGATCGCTCTCATCCTGGAGGATCAGATCAGCAGTCGCCTTATCACCAAAGAGACGCTTAAACATCGATTTAAAGTTCTTACTCACCGCGTGGAAGGTCTCGGCAAACAGGCGCTCAGACTCGATGTTGATCCGCTCGATAATTTCCAACAGCTTCTCCTTTGAATTCACAAGGTCATCATGCTGGTTCTTAGTAAAGTTATGGCGTTCCTCTAACTCATCGAATTCCTCGATAGCATCGAGATTGACCGGTCCCATCGAATCAAGGCGGCGTTTCAAGTCGGCTACAATTGCTTCAACGAATTCCCAATCCGGCCCTTCACCTTCGAGAATCTCCATGACGGATTTTTCATCGGCCCTCTCGTCTAACTCGGTCTTCGCACTGATTTCGATTTCTTTATCGGGAACTTCTTCCCCATCAACCTTCGACTGAACCTCAAAGACCTTTCGGGACCTGCTCTTCTTCTCGACCTCCTTGCGATCATTGATGCAAGCAATCAGAACGTGTGCATCGGGTCGGAAATGGGCAAGATCAACCTGGTGACGCTCCATCGTAGACTCAACGAGATTCTCAAGTCGCAGATCCAACTTGGTGCAAGCCACCTCTTCTTTGCTAATCTGATTCAGGGCCTTATTTTGCTTGCTTCGAACCTCGGAGAAAGCGGCCTCAGCCTCTTCAATACCCCTCGCAAATCCTTTTCTTTGCTCGTCAGCATGACTGAGCTCCTCGGTAAGGTTGGCGACTTCACTGCGATAAGATTCCATCTCCGTAACGAGCGCTTCGTTCTCGCCATCACCCTTTGTAATTCTCTCGCGGGCTGAAGAAATTTCGCTTTTACGGCGCTCGTTCAACTCAGCCAGCTCACGAATCCGACGACTCATTGGATCCTGCTCACGAGCTGCGGAGTCACGGGCCTGTTTCTCAACCGCAAGCGCAGTCCGGGCTTCACTCAATTGTTCGCGAGCTTCATTTTCACGTTTGATTGCTTCCTCGGCCCGAACAGAAAATTTACGGGAATCGTCTTCCAACGCGGTCAGTCGCTCGCGCGCGCGGGTTAATTCATTTTCCAATGCGGATCGGCTGTCTGTCGCCGTCTTTTCACGACCACCTAATTCTTCACGCTCCCACTTGTTATTGGCAACTTTCGATTCGATCGCATCGGCCTCACGCTTGGCGAGCTTCAATTGACCTTGAAAGGTTGAATCCTCGACACGATGACGCTGCAACCTATCCTTCGCTTGCTCCAGCTCTTCGCGCAGCTCCTTTGTCCGCGTCTCACAATCAAGAATCTCTTGTTCGGCCACTTTTTCCTCGTCAGCCAACTTTTTCACTTCAATAACAAGCGCTTCGATTTCATTCCGACGCTTGAGAAGGGAACTATCTTTTCCTCCGCTCGACCCACCACGGAGCACTCCCTCAGGAGTAAGTATTTCGCCATTCCGGGTCACGAACGAAAGGTCCGGATAGTCCTTGCGAAGCTTTAGCGCGGTGCTGCGATCCGGCACGATGAGAACCCGGGAAAGAAGCCGTTCCATGAGACCGGTAAACTTTGAATCAACCGTAACCACATCCAGAGCCCACGCCGAAGCACCTTCAGGCAAGGCCTCGATCTGGCTACCCTCGGCAACAGGCAGAAAACTCTCAGGAAGAATCGCTGCGCTACCTTTCTTACCATCGACAAGACGATCAATAATCGAATCAGCTAAGTCCTCATCACGAACGATGATGGCCTGTAAAAACTGAGACAAGGCCGATTCAACTGCGACAGCATATTCGTCTGGAGCTTTGAGTTGAGCTCCCAACAAGCCGCTTAAGCCGGGCTTGATAAGATCTGGATCATTGAGCCCCTTAAGGACGGCCTGTGTTCCCTTCTCGAGACCTTCGCCGCTTTCAACTAGCTGCATCAAGACATCGAGTCGGGAGCTCTTTTGTGAGTAGGAGCGGTGAGCTTCGGAAGCCGCTTTCCTCGCAAGGTCCAATGCCCCCCGCACTTCTTCAAATTCACGCTGGATTTTCTCTCGAGCTTCCTCGAGTCCAGGTAAAGTCTTCTGGTGCTCTTCGAGAAGCTTCTGAAACTGATCACGCTCGGCGACCGCCTTGATTTGCTCGTTGCGAAGTCGCTCAGCCTCCTCCTCAAGCTGCTTCATGCGCTCCTTATTGCCTTCCATCTGGCCCAGAGCGCTCTCGATCTTGGCTTGCGAACTAGCGATAATCTGTTGTGTCGAATTAGCCTCCGCCCGCGCCCGGCGCAGTTGATTTTCAATCTCCAGACGCTCCTGAGCCAAACCATTCGCAGAATTCTGACGTTCACGAGCCTGACTTTCCTTGTCCTGAATCCTCTTCTCAAGATCCTGCAAAGCAGCCTGGCTCTGTTGTAGGGTTTGCTCCTGCTCAGCGAGGTTTGATTGGGTGGCTTCGATGTCTTTCTCGTTCTGCTCAAGACGCTCGGCGAGTTCACCTTTACGCTCATTGTTGAAAGCAACCCGATTCTCGGCTGCTGAGATGGAATTCTTCTTGTCTGAGAGTCGCTGGCGAAGACCAGAAAGTTGCGAATCGAGCGCCTGGGCTTTGTCGCGAGCTTCGACGACAGCGGATTCAAATTTAGGAAGATCCTGATCGATGGAATCGCGCCCCTTAAAGAGAGAGGATAAAGATGTGAGGAGTTCGGCCCTCTCAGCGGTCAGTCGCTCCCACACGCGATGACTCAGATGAGTATCGAGAATTGTAACATCCTTGGCGAGTGCCTGGTAACGGCGGGCCTTGGACACCTGGCGTTTGAGTGAATTCATCCGGCGCTCCTGTTCAGCAAGAACATCCGAAACGCGGAGTAGATTACCTTCAGTGTATTCGAGCTTTCGGAGCGCGTCCTTCTTCTCCTTTTTGGACTTAGTGATTCCTGCTGCCTCCTCAAAGACCTGGCGACGATCCTCTGGCTTAGCCGACAGGAGCATATCGATCTTCCCCTGCTCCATAATGGAATACGACGAGCGACCAATTCCAGTGTCCATGAAAAGATCCCCAATATCACGGAGACGGCAGCGGGTGTTATTAATAAGAAACTCAGATTTCCCGTCGGCATAGACCCGCCGAGTGATGGAGATCTCGTTGTAGTCGGTCTTCAGCGCTTCTTCACAATCAGCAAGCGTGAGTGTGACCTCGGCCATGCCAAGCTTCTTTCGTTTCTCGGAACCATTAAAAATAACATCTGCCATTTCGCCACCTCGCAGCGCCTTGGCCGAAGTCTCTCCGAGCACCCAACGGATGGCATCAACAACATTGGACTTTCCGCAACCATTTGGCCCCACGATTCCAGTAACGCCTTCGGCGAATTCAAAACGGGTCTTATCGGCAAAAGACTTAAAGCCGTGGATATCGAGAGATTTGAGATACATGAATCAGAGAATGAAAATTAGGATCGAAGATAGATCGTTAAACGAGTGGAGAGAATAACTCCCAAAATTTCAGCCTGCAAGATAGCCCAAACAAAACAACCTCATATGGTATCTATTTTAATTTTTAGTACAACATATTGTATATCCCTGAATTTTGGTTTCCCTAATTAAATCGCGATCTTCCCTACCTTGGAAAAACGCTAACTCGGACATATCAAACAATTTCTATCCAAGACCATTGAGTAAATCTGACCTAGACTCAACTATCGTCACCGATGAGGATCCTTCTTTAGAAATCGGTTCTCTTGATAATTCTCACACCAAAACGCCAATGAGATTCCCTCACGTTTTCCGAGCCACCTCGAAAACTGCCCTCATCCCACTCGCTTCAGGCCGTATCAGCGGATAAGAGACCAAAGCTTCTAGTTTCAAGGCCGGTGATCTAGCCCATTGGTCTGTGCGCCGTTTCCGGATCAATTCATCCACCAAAAGGGTGAGCCGGCTGGCCCTTTACGCTAAGACCTTTGATTACAAAAAGCCTCCCCGCGTGCTCCTCCTTTTCTGTTTTATGAACTCCGGTGGTCACATAAAGATCTCTCAAATCCGGACCGCCAAAGGCACAAGCTGTCGTTTCTAGGCAGGGTAAGTTCACCCGCTGGACCTCGTAGCCACTCACGGGATCAAAACTGGTTACACAGGCACCATGACAGAAAGCGATCCAAAGATGGCCGTTTTCGTCAATAGCCATGCCATCAGGTGAGCTATCAAGGTGGTTGAGCGCGACCACGCGACGCGAATTCGTTAAGAGGCCGCTGGAATAATCGAAAGCTAGCACCTGCTTCGTCGGAGTATCTATGTAGTAACAGGTCCCACCATCAGCAGACCAAACAATCCCATTCGAATTTGTCACTGGACCATATGCCTTAGTCACCTCCAAATCAGGGGACAGCCGGTAAAGATCAGCATCACCTTCATTTTTGACCAAACTGATCGTCCCGGCAAAAAGATACCCGTCTGGCGCACATTTCCCGTCGTTGAAACGATTGTTCTCTTTTTCCGGTTCGGGATCGGCAATCGCCGCCACCTCTCCATTTCTTTCGTCAAGAAAAGCAAAACCTTTATCGCCAGCAATCACTAAGCCACCGGATCTCCTTGGAACCACCATTCCAACCCGCTGACCCACATCCCAAATCTTCTCTTTCCGGCTCTCTGGCTCGAAGGAAACAACCTTGTGTGACTCAATATCGACATACAGTAAGCGTCCACCGGACCAAATCGGACCCTCTCCCCATACTGAACGAAATTCCCCAACTGGGTCAATTGTCATGAAACGACAAAAACTTTGGAATGGTCATTTGTCGAGATTTTCTAAGTAAAACTCCAAAAATGTAGAATTTCCAAGGATTGGCGTAGGGACGGTAGTCCCGTTCAATGTCTTGACAAGAGCTCGGATTATTGCAACGCCAAGGGGGGTTGCTTTCACTAGTTAGTCCGTCTAGGCCCCTAAAATTTACCCACTTTACACATTTCACCTATAGAATTTATGTCAAACGACGTCTCTTCCTGGATCTGGTTCGGTCTTTACACGGCAGTTCTTCTTGCCCTTGCCGGTTACGGATTCCACCGCCTGACCATTATTTATCTCTACTTTAAGCACGGCCGCAAACGCCCCATGCCTGCTTGCGAGTTCGAAACAATGCCCCTCGTCACCATTCAGCTTCCGGTTTTCAATGAAATGCACGTTGTTGACCGCCTTCTCGATGCCGTTGCCGCCCTGGACTACCCTCAGGAAAAGATGGAAATCCAGATTCTTGATGACTCGACCGACGAGACTGTTGAAATTTCGCGCGCTGGAGCAGCCCGGCTTCGCGAAAAAGGCTTCGACGCCGAGTGCCTTCACCGCAACGACCGCACCGGGTTCAAAGCTGGCGCCCTCGAAAATGGGATGAAACAGGCCAATGGTGAATTTATTCTTATCCTCGACGCCGACTTCGTGCCGAATTCTGATCTTCTTCAGGAAACCATTCACCACTTCACCAACGACAAGATCGCTCTTGTCCAGACTCGCTGGGGGCACCTCAATCGAAACTACAACGCCCTAACTCGCGTTCAGGCCCTTTTCCTAGACGGCCACCTTGAGCTTGAGCAAACCGCCCGTAATCGCTCCGGACGCTTCTTCACTTTCAACGGCACCGGCGGAATCTGGCGCAAGCAAGCGATCGTCGATGCCGGCGGCTGGGAGCACGACACCCTTACAGAGGACATGGACCTTAGCTACCGCGCCCAACTCAAGGGCTGGAAGTTTATCTTTCTTAAGGAAGTTGAAACTCCCGCTGAACTTCCAGTCGACATGGCCGGGTTTAAAAACCAGCAGCACCGGTGGACAAAAGGCTCCATTCAATGCTGTAAAAAATGTCTTCCTTCCATCTGGCGCAGCAAGTTCCCTCTCGCAGTCAAACTTGAAGCTACCGCACACCTTACCGCAAACTTCGCCTACCTTGCGCTGTTCGCTCTTTGCTTTCTCATCTTCCCCAAAAACGAATGGGGTCCTGAGTTCGGCTTTTGGGGGAACCTACTCATTCACTTTCCTATTTTCTTTTTCTCATCTATCTCCATCGTGATCTTCTACGCCGTGGCCCAACGTGCAGTAAACCCCAAGACCTGGGTGCGTGAAATCTGCTACCTTCCGCTTCTTCTTGCCCTAGGCATCGGAATGGCAGTCAACAATGCGAAGGCCGTCATTGAGGCCATAATCGGTCACGAATCCGGATTTGTCCGCACTCCCAAGTATGGCATCGAAGGAAAAAAGAAGATGCAAATTAAAAAAAGCCGCTACAAGGCGCTCAAGAGTCTCACTCCGATCGTGGAGCTCCTTTTTGGTTTCTTCTTCCTCTTCGTGGTCATTGATGCCGCGCTTCAAGGAAATTGGCCTTCCGCAATCCTGTTGCTTCCGTTTCCTGTAGGATTCTTTTACACCTCGCTAAATTCTTTGGGACAAATGGCAAGTTTCGCTCAACTGCTGCCATCCCGCTCCAAAGGGAATTGATCAATCAGGCACAAATCAATCTCACGATTCCATCACGCGATTAATGAAATCGATTGTTTGTGCCCTCCTTACAACTCTCCCTCTCCTCTTTTCAGCTTGTACTCCATCGATTGATTTAAGCCCCACTCCATCGATTGACCTCGAAAACAGGATGATTATCAGCGTCCGGGACCAAAAAGTACTCGTAGTGAAAAACGGGGAACCTGTTAAGGCCTACCCCGTTTCCACCTCTAGGTTTGGTCTTGGCAGCCGATCGGGCAGTTACCGTACTCCGCTTGGAAACCACGTCATTGCAAAAAAAATCGGCGAAGGAGCACCGAAAGGCGCCGTCTTTAAGAACCGCCGCCAGACCGGGGTGATCTTGAAGCCCAACGCCAAAGGACGTGATCCGATCGTGACCCGCATCCTCTGGCTCAGCGGCAAAGAAAGCCACAATCTCAATACCTTCCGCCGCTACATTTATATCCATGGGACCCCTGTCGAGAAGGAGATTGGTCGCCCCGTTTCGTATGGCTGCATTCGCATGAAGTCCAGAGACATCATTGATCTATACCGCCGTGTTGGTGAAGGAACCGAGGTGAAGATCATTCGCGGATCACTTCGTGCTACTTCTGCAGGCCGGACCTACTACACGCGTAATAGCGTTTGGAACCGCATCAACCCAATCCGCTGGTAATCTACCAATATCTCTTGTGCCCCACGATCTCAAAGCGGACCATCTACGCGAGCTGCCCCCCCAAGAGAGGCTCATTTATTTAAAGTCTAAGCTGAAAGACTGGCACGGAAAGCTTCATAAACGCCATCTCGCAGGTGAAGCAGGCTTAGCGCACGCCCAAGCTCACTCAGAAGCCATTGATCATCTTTTAAGAACTCTTTTACTCTCTTTGCTAAAAAAAGACGAAGAATTGGGTAGCCTCGCCCTAGTCGCCAGTGGTGGATACGGCCGGGGCATCATGAATCCGGGCTCGGATGTCGACCTCCTCTTTCTTACTTCGGTTCCTTCCGGCAAGGTCTCAAAGCGGGTCTCCGAAGTCATTTGTGAGCTGCAAAACACGGTTTGGGATCTTGGTTTTAAATTTCTGCCGTCTACCCGCTCCATCACAGAGTGCCTGAACGAAGCCAAACTCGAGCCACAATCCCGGACCGCCCTTTTCGATGCCCGCCTGTTGATTGGGCCGCAGGAATTATTTCAGAAATTTCAGGATCGTTTCCGGAGGGTCTGCATTGAGAAGGACAAGGAAGCCTTTTTCGAGGAACGTCGATCAGATATCACATCACGCCACGCCAAATGGTCACACACGGTTTTTCTTCAAGAGCCTAATATCAAAGATAGTCCCGGCACTCTCCGTGACTACCACAACTTGGAGTGGATCATCGATGCCGAAGCTGGAACCCGTTCGATGACTGAGCTCATTTCTAAACGCATCCTCAGCCGCCTTGCTAGGCGCGAATTAAAGGACGCTTTTAATTTTCTCCATCGAGTCAGAAACGCTCTTCATTACCATGACAAAGGTAACGATATCCTAACCCTTCGTTTTCAGGGCGTAGTCGCCAACGAATTTGGCTACCCACAAAAATCCATCCTTCGCCGCATTGAGTGTTTCATGAAGGACTACTATACTCATACTCGAAACGTTTACAATCACACCAAGTCAGTCTTCGAGATCTTCGAACTCCAACACGACGAAGGACAACAATATGGACTTCGATCCAAGCTGACCTTCGGACTAATCAAAAAGAAGCCCAAGTCACTTGACGATTACACCATCCGCGACAAACGGCTTTTCCCTCGCCGCAAAACAATCTTTGAGGAAAACCCCAACCGCCTGATCCGACTTTTCGCCTACTGCCAAAAATACGAGGTTAGCCCTTCCCCTTCCCTCCGAAAGCTCATCAAAGCCAGTTGGGCCTTCATCGATAAGTCGTTCCGCATGCGGGTGGAAAACCGTGATGCGTTCCGGGAAATCCTCGAGAAAAAAGGTCAAGTCGCACGCACCCTTCGCCTGATGCACCGCTGCGGAGTTTTAGGAAGATATCTTCCCGAGTTTGGCGCACTAGATTGCCTCGTGCAGCACGAATTCTTCCATCGATACACCGCAGACGAACACACCCTGCGTTGCATCGATCAACTTGATAGCCTGGTCGATGACGAGGACCCGAAACACTAAATCTATCGCGATCTTTTCTTAAAGCACCCCGATCCATACGCTCTTTTTGTTGCTTTGATTCTGCACGATACCGGAAGAGCAGAGAACGTTCGCGAGCATATCGACGGCTCTGCCATTCTAGCAGCCCGACTTTGCAAGCGCCTTAAAATATCAGGTGGACGCCGTAATCTTATCATGTTCCTTGTCGATCATCACCTCACCCTATGGAGGTTCGCGACGAAGAAAAACATTGATGACCCCGAAGTCATTCGGGAGTTTTCGGAGATCATGAGAGATCGGCACCGCCTTGATGCCCTTCTTCTCTTCACATATGCGGATTCAAATGGCACCAACGAAGAAGCTTGGTCACCATGGAAAGAAACCCTCATTCTCCAGCTCTACCGAAATACCCGCGAATTCATTCTCGAAGGAATGACCGCGGGCAAAGAGGAAATTAATGAGGAAGTTCAAGAAACACTCTCTGAAATTAAATCAGGGCTAAAGGAAAAGTATCACGCTATTTTCGACGAGCACTCCAAGCTCATGCCGAAGCGCTACTTCCGATATCGAAGTAAGAAAAGCATTTCCAAGCATATCGTCGCACTCTGGCAATATATCGATCGGCGAAAGCGGCGGCCTAACACTCCTTTCGAGTGCGCTGTTCAGTGGATTAAGCGGTCCAAATTTGGTTATAGTGAACTCATCATTGTTAGCCAAAATTCCCATCGTCTCTTGGAAAAAACCTGCTGTGCCCTCGCAACCCACCAAATAAATATTCTGTCTGCAGATGTCTACACACGTCCAGACGGCGTCGTCCTAGATCTCTTCCGCGTCTGTAATGACGATTTTAAGGCCATAACCAACAACAACACTCAGAAGTCGATTGTCGCAACACTCTACGAAATCAACCAACAGGAAACTTACGAGCCTGCCAAATACCTCAAGAAGAAGGAAAATTTCCTTAAACCAGAGACAAAGCAGATCTTCGAGTTCCCCGTCCGGGCGTGGACCAGTAACAATCTCGATCCACATTATACTGTGATCGAACTTCAGGCCCTCGATCGTATCGCACTCCTCCACGATGTCCTCAGAACTGTGAACGACCACAATCTCGTCACAGTTCACTCACGCATCTGCACCGAGAAAGGAGCCGCCCTCGACTCAATCTATGTCAGCACTCCAGACGGAAAAAAATTAACTGACCAAGATGCGATCGACCGACTTGAGACTGATCTCAAAACCTTGCTGTCTTAGTTAAGGGCTGAAACGAATAAAAAGCAAAAGCAACACCAGGTAAAAAGGCGGGGCCAGACAATCGCATTAACCGCCTCTATCCTTTCTCAGCCATTGACGCTTCAATCTCCTCTACCGTCGTTGGAAAATTGGCAAACATATCAATATTATCAGTTTCACCGATGATGACATCATTCTCGATTCGGACACCCAAATTCTCTTCAGGAATGTAGATGCCAGGCTCGATCGTGAGAACCTGCCCGACTGCGTATGGAGCATTTGCAGGATTTACATCATGAACATCCAAACCAAGGTGATGGGAAGTCCCATGCATAAAATATTTTTTCACCAACTTCTTGGACTTGTCCTGCTTCTTGGCCTCTTCGGCATCGATCAATCCCAAACCTATTAACTCTTTCTCCATGATCTCGAGAACCTGTTTCTGATACTCGCTTGGGGTGAGACCAGGACGAAGAATACCATTCGCACCCCACATCACACGAAGAACGGCCTCATAAACATCTTTCTGCCGCGGCGAAAACTTCCCATTCACTGGGACTGTCCGCGTCATGTCAGCGTTCCAATTACCATACTCGGCTCCCACATCCATGAGCACCATTTCACCCTCCTCACAAATGTCATCATTGTCCAAATAGTGGAGCGCGCAGGCATTCCTTCCAGATCCAATAATCGGCGAATAGGAGAATCCCCGCGACTTGTTTCGAACAAATTCATGAAGGTATTCGGCCTCCAGTTCCCACTCGCCAACCCCGGGCTTGAGGAACTTGAGCACCCGGCGGAATCCCGCCTCCGTGATATCGATTGCCCTCTGAAGAAACTTGATCTCTTCTGGGGCTTTGACCATGCGGAGTTCCTGCAAAGGCGCCGCCACCCGCTCATAATTGTGTAATGGATAAAGCTCCTGACACCTCCGAATGAAGCGACGATTACGAGTCTCTACAATCTCTGCAGCCGCTACATATTCGTTGGTATGCAGATAAATATTTTCGGCCTGTAACGCGAGGCGACGAAAAGCTGGCTCAAACGCATCGGTCCACTGAATATTTTTCATCCCCGAAACCTCAGTCGCCTGTTCCTTGGTCAACTTGTCTCCTTCCCAAATCGAAATTTGTTCGGAAGTCTCTCTGACAAAAAGAAGCGCCCGGTCCTCTTCAAGCGCCGCATCCGGACTCAAAATCAAAACCGTCTCTTCTTGATCAACTCCGGTCAAATAAAACAAATCATTGTTCTGACGGAAAGTCATCGTCCCATCGGCATTGGTCGGGAAGATATCATTGGCATGAATGACAACCAAGCTGTTCGGCTTCAGTTTCTCTAGCAATCGCTCGCGATTACGGACAAAAAACTGAGGATCAATAGGTTCGTGGCGCATGTCGAGTAATGCACTCGTTTTCATCCAATCTGGCAAGAGTGGACTACAACCTGGGTAATTCATTTTCCTTTCCCTAGTAAGTCCGTCTCAAAATATGGCTATTTTTACCGAGGTGAAAACTCACAGAGCAAGAGTATTCAATTTCACTTGGCAATTCGATCTCTTCCCGCTCATTCTCCAGTCGCTTCCTTCATGAAAACCTATAATACTTGGCTCGCAAAAATCCGTAAGAGGGCAAACGCCAGCGGAGCACTAAGCCAATGGGCCGAGCAATTATCCCGCAAACAAGGTGGTGATGCGGGAATGTGGAGAGAGCACCTCCGCGAGATTCTCGAAGAAGAGGAAAGGGCTTCCCTTGATCTCATTCTCGATCTGGATCAAATCACGGGGCCCGCTCAAAAAGAAAATAACGAAGACAAACAAATCCCCCTCTGGTGAAAAATTCGAAGCCGACCCTCTATCCTCTGGAATCTTCTTCAAAGTCAAAACAGCATCTCAAAAGAAACCTTCTTATTTTTTTGGCCGTCCTTGATGAAATCACTTCATCAACCCTATTTTCTGATGCTCGGTTAAAATAAAAAGCACGGTGAGGACTTAGCCCGATCGCGCTTTTGAAAATCTTAAAATCAGATTACCCTACTTACCCCATGCTTGAAGAAGAGCGGACCCCATCTCGGAAGGAGTCTCGGCAACAACAATACCAGCGTCAGCCATAGCAGCTTTTTTAGCTTCAGCAGTCCCCTGCCCGCCTGAAACAATTGCTCCAGCGTGCCCCATGCGGCGTCCCGGGGGCGCAGTCGCCCCGGCGATGAATCCGGCGACAGGCTTCTTGCAATTTTCCTTGATCCAAGCAGCCGCCTCTTCTTCGGCTGATCCACCAATTTCACCGATCATGATGATCGACTCAGTCTCGGGATCTTCGTTGAAAAGCTTGATGATATCAAGATGGGAAGTCCCATTGATAGGATCTCCACCGATTCCGACACAGGTACTCTGTCCATAGCCGAGCGAGGTGACCTGCCAAACAGCTTCGTAGGTGAGCGTTCCGGAACGAGAAAGAATACCAACATTTCCTTTTTTATGGATATAGCCGGGGGCGATTCCAATACGACACCCACCAGTAGAATCAGGACCAGTTCCAGGAGTAACGACGCCAGGACAGTTGGGTCCAATGAGGCGGGTTTTGGATCCACGCATGTATTCCTTTACCCGCATCATATCCATCACAGGAATGCCTTCGGTAATAGCGACGATGAGGTCAACACCAGCATCGACCGCCTCAAGGATAGCATCAGCCGCGAATCGCGGCGGCACGAAAATCGCCGAGGTAGTGGCTCCAGTTTCCTTCACTGCATCAGACACGGTATCATAAACGGGGATACTATGGTTGCCATGATCAAAGGTTTTCCCTCCCTTCCCCGGAGTAACTCCGGCAACAAGTGAGGTTCCGTAATCGAGACTCAGTCCGGCATGGCGTCCGCCAAATCCACCGGTGATTCCTTGCACCAAAACCTTGGTGTCTGCATTAACGAGAATAGACATCTTTTTATAATTCAGTTTGGAATTTAGACAGAAGCAACGGCCTTCTTGGCAGCATCTGCGAGGTCGTCCGCGCCAGTGATAGCGAGTCCGGAAGCGGAGAGGGTTTCGCGACCAGCGGTCACGTTATTTCCTTCGAGACGAACGATGAGAGGAAGTTTAAGCCCTGTCTCCTGAACTGCTGCTACCACGCCTTCGGCAATGACGTTGCAGTCCATGATTCCGCCGAAAATGTTAATTAAAATGGCTTCAACCTTAGCATCAGATTGAATAATATTAAAGGCGCCCACGACCTGTTCCTTGGTCGCACCACCACCAACGTCAAGAAAGTTAGCAGGGTCACCGCCCGCAAATTTGATAGCATCCATGGTTGCCATGGCTAGACCAGCTCCATTCACGAGGCAGGCGATGTTTCCATCAAGTCCAATGTAGCTAAGGTCGAACTCGGAAGCAGCAACTTCGCGAGGATCTTCCTCTTCGGTATCGCGATATGCTAGGACCTCTGGGTGGCGGTAAAGCGCGTTATCGTCGAAACCGAACTTTGCATCGAGAGCGAGCACTTGTCCGTCCTTGGTTTCGACAAGCGGGTTGATTTCGACCATGTCGCAATCGAGACTAAGGAAAAGCTTGTAGAGATTTTTGAGGAGCTTACCGAATTCCTTGGCAGCTCCGCCTTTGAATCCGAGGGCAGCCGTGAGCTTGCGAACTTCATAAGGCTGAAGGCCGGCGAGCGGGTGAATGAGCTGCTTGATGATTTTTTCGGGGCGATTCTCAGCGACTTCCTCAATGTCCATCCCACCCTCAGTCGAGGCGACAATTACGGGACGGCTAGTGTCGCGATCCATGAGAAGCGACAGATAATATTCGTGCTCGATCTCAACAGCATCGGCAATCATGACTTTACGGACAAGTCGGCCTTCTTCGCCAGTCTGCTTGGTCACGAGAGTTTCGCCTATCATTTTGCCAGCAATTTCGCCGATCGCGGCAGGATCCTTGGTGAGATGAACTCCCCCTTCGAATCCATTCTTAAAGGTGCCTTTTCCCCTGCCTCCTGCGTGGACCTGAGCCTTGACCACCAAAAGGTCTGAACCGATTTCTTTTGCGATGGCTTCCGCCTCTTCAGCTGTTCCTGCCATCTTTCCCCGGGGACTGGGGACTTCAAAGCGATCAAACAGCTCCTTTGCCTGATATTCGTGGATATTCATGCCGGGAAAAGACGGACGCTAGCCATGGAAACACCTCGTGCAATGCTTAATCGTTGGAATTAGCGATCTTCAGGCTATTTCCGGCGGCAGATGGCCGCTTCAAACGGTCAATAAACGAATGGGTAGAAAGCCCCCCCTAGCATAACAAATGCTGCTCTAATCGCCATAAGTCGCCCAAGTTTTAAAAGAATCACCCGCTAGACACGGGAGCTAAATCATCACTGTTTACAGCCTAAATCGTTCATCGTAGCAGCGGTTAAGGCTCTTGCATATTTACTGGGTTGGCATCGACTCACTCCCAATAAAGGTGAAATTCACAAAGCTCCTTGGATTCCGAATTAACCCTCTACAAAAGGCACTCTGCGAAAATCTTGCTATTTTCCCGAAAAGCCCCCCTTGCTTCTCGCGCGCGAACGGTATATCTGACCCCTCCCGAGAAGAAAAAGCGGGAAAAATTTCATGATCAAGTGGACTCTCCAGAAAATCGTTGGTTCTAAAAACCAGCGTGAACTTAAGCGTATGCAGCCCTTGGTGGACCGTATCAATGAACTTGAGGAAGGCTATCAAAGGGAATCCCAAGAGCAGTTGCTCGCCCGCGTTAAAGATTGGCAGAAGCATCTCCATCGCTACCTCCCGCTGCAGCTACCCACTAAAAGGCAGCTAGAAACCATGGACAACGAGTCTGTCTCGGTCGCAGCGGCTAGTGTTCAGGAAAGATTCGACGCCCTTCGCGACGAATTTCCCAATCTTCCTACCAGAATTAGGAATCGCGAGGAAATCAATGAAGCTAAGAACGCTTTCAACGAAATCGACGAGCAATTCCCAGCCCTTCGTGACAAGTATCTCGATAAGATTCTTCCTGAAGCCTACGCCACCGTAAAAAACGGAGCCCGTCGTCTCTGCGGAACTGAGATCGAAGT
Source organism: Akkermansiaceae bacterium (assembly GCA_029242935.1). Lineage (GTDB taxonomy): Bacteria > Verrucomicrobiota > Verrucomicrobiia > Verrucomicrobiales > Akkermansiaceae > SW10. The sequence continues at coordinate 253 of JAQWSX010000128.1, read as the reverse complement.
GGTCGATAATATGCTCCCCTGGGACATGGTTCACTTTGACGTCCAGCTCGTGGGAGGCATCTCGCTTCATCAAGGAAGGATTGCTGAAATGCAAACCGGTGAGGGTAAGACATTGGTTGGAACCCTTCCCGTTTTCCTAAACGCCCTTACCGGACTTGGAGTCCACCTCGTGACCGTCAACGATTACCTTGCTCGTCGTGACTCTGAATGGATGGGTGCTCTCTTCAAATACCTCGGTCTAACCGTTGGGTGT